>JBBQLD010000118.1:0-11028 GCA_038327555.1 Chitinophagales bacterium | reverse complement strand
AGGGCAAGCGATTTTACC
Source organism: Chitinophagales bacterium (assembly GCA_038327555.1). GTDB lineage: Bacteria > Bacteroidota > Bacteroidia > Chitinophagales > Saprospiraceae > M3007. The sequence continues at coordinate 11,010 of JBBQLD010000118.1, read as the reverse complement.
ACGTAAGCACAGACGAGGTGTACGGCTCCTTGGGCGAGGAAGGTTTTTTCACCGAAGAAACCCGTTACGATCCGCGTTCGCCATATTCGGCTTCAAAAGCGGCTAGCGACCACTTCGTACGGGCCTATTTTCATACCTATGGACTGCCCGTGGTGCTTTCCAATTGCAGCAACAATTACGGCCCCAATCATTTTCCGGAAAAACTCATTCCGCTGGTTATCAAGAACATCAAGGAGGAAAAACCGCTTCCGGTGTACGGCGATGGAAAATATACCCGGGACTGGCTTTGGGTGAAAGACCACGCCTCAGCCATTGACACCATCTTCCATGGCGGCCAAGTGGGAGAAACCTACAACATCGGCGGCAACAACGAATGGAAGAATATTGACCTTGTTGAAGTACTCTGCGACATCATGGACGAATATTTAGGTCGTGAGCCTGGGGCCTCGCGCCGTTTGATCACGTTTGTGAAAGACCGCCCTGGGCACGACCGCCGTTACGCCATCGATGCCTCCAAATTGAAAAATGAACTGGGCTGGCAGCCTTCAATCCGAGCTGAAGCAGGATTTCGTGAAACCGTAAAATGGTATCTGGAAAACGAAGAATGGCTCTTAAGGGTTACTTCTGGCGAATACAAACAGTATTACCAGCAGCAGTATGGTGTCTGAAAAAAGTGTGATACACCTTTGAACGTGTGCCACACTTTTTTTAGGTATTTACGCTGCCAAAAAGCACCGTACTTTTCGTCCGAAAATGGGTACCTCTTCTAAAAAACGACTATGTTTTGCAGCACTACTTTTGGTTGGCATGCTTGCCTTCCAATCCGTTGGCTGGCTTTTGGCATGGAAAGGGCTGCAATTGGGTGCGCAATTTGAGGCACAACGTGTGCTGTTTCAAGGGGAAAATACCTTAAATATCGGGGCTGGCGGGGATTCAAATCGCTTTCAGCAGTCTTTCCACAAAGATTTTATTGAAAAAATAAAGGTGGTCGGGAAAAAGGAATTTGTGCTTGATGGGAAACTTTTTGACTACCGAATTTTGGCAGAAACCGAGGACTCCATTAAGCTGTCGCTCTACCATGACCACCATGAACAGGCTTTATTATCTGCCTTGGGGCAGGCATTCAAATCTTCGCAGCAGACTAATGGCCCATCATCGGCACCCGTTGCGTTGTGGTTAGCCAAATGGCTCGGTTCGGCTTTTATGTTGCCTGAAAAGCTCGAGATTTCGATCAACACCACTTCAGGATTTCAAAAGCAGACATTCATATCTCTCCTTTTCGCGGCGCAGTCTGCGCCAAGTATTTTCGCCCCTCCTCCGGAGTTAGTGGCGTAACACTGTCTCTTCTTTTCTGCTTGGCCTTCTGAGCAAAAATATTTCAAAATCTATATTTCTGGACTTCCTAGTCCAGGTATAACTCACCGCTCTGCGCATTCCTTTGCTGCGCGAGGCAAACGTTTTTGTATGAAAAAGACGATTCTTTTTTTCATCATACTAGTGCTTTTCAGCCCCTCCGTGATCGCCCAAACTCCGTGGGCTGATAGCACAAAAAAAGCCATAATCCTAAATGAAACAATTATCTCTGCCAACCGCGTGAGCCAAAGTCGCTCCTCAATAGCACAGGATGTTCGGGTATTGCGCCGTACAGAAATTGAGCGAATCAATGCGCAGTCCACCGCCGATTTGCTCCAAAATTCGGGCACCGTATTCGTTCAAAAAAGCCAACAAGGCGGTGGCAGTCCTGTACTTCGTGGCTTTGAGGCCAGCCGAATTTTGCTTGTGGTAGACGGCGTACGAATGAACAATGCCATCTATCGTGCTGGCCACCTGCAAAATGCAATCACCATGGATAATGCTGCACTGGAACGCATGGAGGTCATTTTTGGCCCTGCTTCAACGGTTTATGGTACAGATGCTTTGGGGGGGGCTATTTGCTTTTTCACCAAAAACCCAACGCTTGCTGAAAGTGGATTCAAGACTACTGGAGCTGCTTTTGTGCGCTACGGTTCCGTGAACGAAGAAAAGACTGGCCACGTAGATTTTAGCCTCGGTGGGAAAAACATTGCTGCATTAACCTCCTTCACCTACAGCGATTTTGGCGATTTACGCATGGGCAAACAGCCTGGTTTTGAAGGCCCATTTGGCAAGCGCTTATTTTATGCCGAACGCTTTAATGGGAAAGACTCTCTCGTGCGAAATACCAACCCATATCTTCAAAAATTTACGGGCTTCAGCCAGTATGATTTTTTGGAAAAAATTGTCATTCAACAAAATAGAAATTTGCGTCATACGGTGAATCTGCAATACAGCAACTCCTCCAACATCCCGCGCTACGATCGCCTCACCGATCCAAAAGGGGCAGGCCTGAACTCTGCTGAATGGTATTATGGCCCACAAAAACGACTCATGGCAGCATATACCTTGGCACTTGATGCGGCAGGCTGGTTTAAAGATGGGCTAAATGCTACGGTCAGTTTTCAAGATATTGAGGAGAGCCGCCATAACCGCAATTTTGGGGGTGCCAACCGCATTGATCGAATCGAAACGGTGAAAGTATTTGGTTTGACAGTAGATGGAATGAAGACCTGGGGAAAAGACCAAGCTCTACATATCGGATTGGATGCACAGTACAATGACGTGGTCTCAGCAGCCAATCGTGTTAACGTAAACACCGGGGAGGTGACTCCACAAAGTACACGTTATCCGGACGGCGGCAGTCAGGTCACAAATGCTGCTTTGTATGCTACACACAGCTGGGGATGTGGAGATTGGGTCGTGAACGAAGGCCTTCGCGGTGGATTTTCGAGCTTGCGTTCAAAGTTTTTGAACCGCGATTTTTATCCTTTCCCTTTCGATAGGGTGGAACAAAGCAGCCCGGTAATATCAGGGAGCCTCGGTGCTGCATGGAACGGTTCTGAAAGCTGGCGTTTTGCAGTCAACGCCTCAACCGGTTTCCGAATGCCCAATGTGGATGATCTGACCAAAGTATTTGATTCGCAAAAAGGCAGCGTTGTGGTTCCTAATGTTGACATCAAACCTGAAAAGACCTATAACCTTGATCTCAATTTTACGTATAAGGTAAGCGAGCGCGTTCGCTGGGAAAATGTGCTATGGGGCACCCTTTTCCGCGATGCCATCGTAACCGATAATTTTCAGTTTAACGGGCAAGATTCCATCGAATATGATGGTGAATTGAGCCGGGTACTGGCGAGCCAAAACAAGCGAAATGCCCGACTCAGCGGAATCACGTCTACTTTGGAGGCCGATGCCACAGAACATTTTGCGCTGTTTGGTTCGGTAGCCATCACCAAGGGACAGATTCTGGAAAAAGAAGGGGCTAATAAAACTTCCCCACTTGATCATATCCCGCCTTTATACGGCCAAGTGGGCGGCCGTTGGCATACCGCTCAGGCTTCGTTGGAAGGAAACATGCTCTTCAACGGAAAAAAACGACTGGAAGACTACAATCTTGAAGGGGAAGACAATTTGCAATACGCGCCTGCAAATGGAACGGCTGCTTGGGCTACATTCAATTTGCGTGCTAGCTACCGTTTTAGCAAATTCCTAACGATACAAGCAGGTATTGACAATATGCTGGATATGCAATATCGCAATTTTGCTTCGGGCATCAATGCGCCTGGGCGGAATTTCTGGCTTACGCTGCGCACGGCTTGGTAGATTTTAACTCACTGGGCCAAATCCTGCTTATGAGACACCCTCGTTTTGTTATACCCTATGCGGATAGGCAGGTTAAAGGTTCCTTACCCTTCCACAATCTGGCCGTTGATAAGAATTTCCAAATGACGCGTTTTTGAGGTAGTTGGGTCAAATAGCTGATCTCCATCCAGAGAAGTGCCCTCACCGATCGTGATTTCCCACTCTTCATTGATAATGGCTACCGCACGGGTAACTACCCCATCTTTTATGGAGGTGCCTGCAATCACATTGCGACCAATGAGTTCGCCTTTGTCATTGAAAGTAGCCAGTACATATTCGTAGTTCAAAAGCTCAGCTTTCCACCACACGAGCCCGATGAATTGGTCAGTGCTATCAATGGAAAAGCAAGGCACATATTCGGTAAATTCATCGTCGGCGGTCACAGATTCCGTCGGATGGATGAACTGTGAAATCAATTCGTCGGAGAGCGGTTCGTTTTCTGTGCCGAAGGTATGGTGGGTGTCTTCGCCAAGTGTGACTGGCATAGGCACGGGTGGAAATTTGGCGAGAAAATCATGGAAATACAATTTCTTCATAGTCTTACTTCTTTCCTATAAATGTTTTAAAATCATCTAATTGTTTGCCTTTCAACACCCGGGGTATTTTGGCCTGACCATTAAGTTTGCCACGCTGGTTTAACCAATCGAGGAATACCTGGTTGGGGAGTAGTTGGGCATGTACAGCTCGAAGGGCATAGCGACGTTCTACCGCATAATCTTCATTCAGACGGCATAGTTCTTCGTCAAGGGCATTCACCAGGGTTTCACTACTAAGCGATTGATTTTCAGCAGAAATATACCATTGATGCGCCCAAAAAGTACCCTCACGCAAGCTCGTGACCGCGAATTCCCCGATGCCTGCGTGAAGGCGTTCGTCTACTGCGCGCACGGCATCGCAAAGGTTGTCGATAGAAATATGTTCGCCACAGGCAGAAAGGAACTGTTTGGTACGCCCGGTGATTCGGATTTCAGCTTTCTCGGTATCCGTAAACTGCACCGTATCGCCCAAAAGATAGCGCCATGCGCCGGCAACCGTGCTAAGCAAGATGGCGTAGTGTTTGCCTGTTTCAACTTCTGAAAGATCGAGACTCCGAGGCTGATTACTTCGCAGCTCGCCATTGTCATCAAAATTTTCATCGTCAAATGGCACAAACTCAAAGTAAGTGCCACAGTCATTGAGCAATTTCATGGGGCGATGATCGGGACGCTCCTGATAGGCCAAAAACCCTTCTGAAGCACCATAACTATCTACATAAAGAATAGGGTTTCCGAACAATGGAGCGAGCGTAGACTTGTAAGGCTCAATCGGCACGCCGCCGTGGATAAATACATTGAAGGATGGCCATATTTCGTTGATATGCGCCAACTTGTGTTTTTCTATAATTCTCTCCAAAATCAATTGTAGCCACATGGGATTGCTGACCGAAAAGCCAATATCCCATTGGGGGGCTTCTTCGGCAATCCGTTCAATTCGTTCGCCCCATTCTGGCAAGTCGGTAATATGCCGACCAGGTCGGTAAGATCGCTCCAGGATGCGTGGCCGGTTCATCCCCATGATACCCGAAAGATCTCCCTCCCAGTGGTAGCCCACGCGTTTTTGCTGCGTGCATGAACCGACCATGAGCATTTGTTTGGTAAAGTGTTCAGAAGCAAGGGCATAGTATCTGGCCATGTCGTAAAAAAGTCGACGCGAACCACGTTTCATGCCCCGTAATAAATCTTCGGTGAGCGGAAGATATTTGGTAGAGGCCTGGCTTGTGCCGCTCGAGAGCGCGAAATACGGTATTATACCTGGCCAGCACACATCCGGCTCGTCGTCAAGATGTGCTCTTGACCACCAACGGTCATAAAGTGCTTGATAATCCATGACTGGAACTGCGCTTTTAAAAGCACGCTGTACATCTTCAGACCGCCAAACATCTCTAAAATCATATTCCATGCCAATGGCGGTGTGGCGCGCTTCCCAAAGAAGATCGCGCAATTGCTGCTCCTGAAGTTGAATGGGCGACTGCCGTGGCTGGACTACAAAAGCGCCGATTTTTGCGCTTTGCTGGATGATGGCACCAATTATAAAGGACATAAGCGGAAGAATTGTTGAATTGGGGATTTGTGGATTCGGTGATTTGGTGATTTGTTGTGCCAACGCATTGCCAAATCCCCAAAGCCCCAATTCAATCATCAGTAAACCAATATGGCGGGCGAAGGTAAACAGGTATAGAGGTATTTGAAACAAAAAAAATCCCCCGATATGTTGCACAGGCAACACCTCGGGGGAGTCGAATATTTAGTTCTGTCAGTTAGTTCAGCTCATTCTGCTGGCGGAGGCGGATTTTTTCGCTCGTAAAAATAGGCTCCTAACAAGCCTGAGCCTCCAAAAATAGCAATAAGGCCAAAAAATATCCCGGTTTCACTATCCCCTTGTAACTGGAAGATATTGGTGATGATGATTGCAAGCAGCAGACCTAGGCCGGCACCGACGAAAAGCAGGCCGTTTTTGAGGGTCTGTGAGGGGTTGACTCTTTTCCGTTTACTATCGGATGGGTTCATGCCCTTTTCTATCATAGACATCTTTACCTTACTTTCAAGATAAACAATCGCCACAACCATCAGGAAAGCAGCGACGGGGACAACAAAAACAGTAGAATCCATAATCGTAATAATTTTTTGTAAATGAAAAGTGGTTTCCGTTTCCAATGCTGACTATGACAGGCTTGCTGCAAAAGAGGTTACAGCTCGAAGGATATTTTTGAATTCCAACCGCGTTCCTAAACTAAAGTCTGACTCATTTTAATATGGCCAGATTCCAACACCCCCATCCCAAATAGTGCAAAATCATACTTTACCGGGTCAGCAGGATTGAAAGCGCGGAGGTTTTCGGTTAGCTCAAGCACGGTTTGCCAATCGGTTTGTTTGCGCTGTAAAAGCCCGAGTCGGCGCGCGACCCGCTCTACGTGTACATCGAGTGGTATGAGTAATTGGGCGGGACTTATTTTTTGCCACATGCCGAAGTCGACCTCGGCGTCGTCATTTCTTACCATCCAGCGGAGAAACATATTAAGCCGTTTGCAAGTGCTGCCTCGTGCGGGTGTAGCCACGTGCTTTCTGGTACGTTCGGGTGCGTAAGGATCGTCGAAAAAATCATGGTGGAAGCCTCGGAGCGCATTTTCTACGGTTTGGTCATTGGGGCGAAGGTGGCGGGCAAAAGCCGTTTCAAGGGAGCTGTTTTTTCGATAAAAATTTTGAAAAAACTCCAAAAAACAAAGCGTATCTGTGGCTTGAAACGTGCGGTGTTTGAATGATTCAAACTTGGCGCGATCCAGTTCCACATGGTTTAGCATGAAATCATAGGGCGAATTATCCATCAATTCAGCCAATCGATTGGCACTTTGAATGATCGTTTTGCGCTGTCCCCAAGCCAATGTAGCGGTCCAAAAAGCCATGATTTCACGGTCTTGTGGCTTTGAAAAACGATGCGGAATGGAGATTGGGTCTGTAGCGATAAAATCAGGCCTATTGTACCGCAATGCAGCTGCATCGAGTAAATCTTTTAGCGCAGCGGATGTAGCATTCAAGTGTTTGGGCATAATGAAAAGGGCGGCAGATTATAAGTTATCTTCAATATGGAGCAAGATACGCTGCCGACGGCGATCTACTTTTTGGCCAATTTCGCGGAAAAACCAGTCGCGGTTTTTATCAGCAGCATGGGTAAGCGCAGTAGATTTAGCGGTGATGATCTCAAACCAGTTTTGGGTATAATCGCAAAGCCGGGCATCTGAGCTTTTCAAAAAATTGGGGGTACAGTAAGCCGTATAAGCCAGCCGCCCCACATCAGACGTGATGAGCGCGGTAATGTTGGCATACACCATTTCATTGTAGAACAGTTGAAATTTTCCGCGCCCAAGTGTTGCATTCTCTCCGATATTGAATTTGCAGCCTGCAGAAGTCACTGCTTTCATGTGGGTAATCCAATCTTGCAAACGCTCTGTGAGTATAAGCGCCTCTTTAGGGTCGCGAAAACCGCCAGCATACAAATGATACTCGATTTGCGCCAAGGTGTTGTCTACAATCTGGGCCGTCCAGAGTTCAGTACTCGGCAGCGACAAGTATTGCTGGAGTATGGTCTGGCTTTCCCGAATAACGGGTTGCGTAATCAGATCGAAAGAGAATTGACGGTCTCGCAGCCATTCCAGATTCCAGGTGGTGCGGGCCCAGCCATAAAGTTTGAACGCTATGAGTTCAGGGAACAGGCTAAATGTAAACACTGGCATCTCTGCGGAGGCATAATATAAGTGTGCGTTTGGCATTCGGTGAATTTGCTCAAAATCAGCATTCAACGAAGCCAGATAATCCGAAAAACTAGTGATTTTACGGGAAAAGGCATTGTAATCGAACACGACATTGTCGCTTTGCCCAATAATCAGCGCGTCTAGCGAAATGCGATAATGTTTTGACAGCAAGCCCAATTCTTGTGGTGTCAGGAAGGTATCTCCACGCAGACGGCGGTAAACGGGGTCTTTAGCAAGATTTAACAGGCCGCAGAGTTCATCCACGGCATCTGCCCTGCGGGCAAATCGATGAAGGATTTGCTCAAAAAAATGATCTTGTATAGTAGGCTGAAGCATTGAATGGCTGAAAAAGAGGTCAGGAATAAGTCTAGGTTTATTCGTTCATTTGATGGGAAAAGTAGGCAGTTTTTTAAAATGGCTCAGCAAAATAAAAATTCCATGGTTTTGCCCGATCTTTGCCCCCCAAAATAACACAATGACAAAAGCGCTCCTACTCCTTGAAGATGGCACCGTTTTCCAAGGCAAAGCCGCCGGAAAAATCGGCACCACCACTGGTGAAATCTGCTTTAATACAGGCATGACTGGTTACCAGGAAATTTTCACTGATCCTTCCTACACCGGCCAAATTCTTGTCGCCACCAATGTCCACATTGGCAACTACGGTATTCACGATGAAGAAGTGGAAAGTAATGGCATCAAAATCGCGGGCTTTATTTGTCGCAACTTCAATGTGCCCTTCAGTCGCCAAAATGCGCACCGCAGTATTCAGGAATATTTTGAGCAGGAAGGGCTTGTGGCCATTTGCGACCTCGATACTCGAGCCATCGTTCAACACATCAGGGAGCGTGGTGCGATGAATTGCATTATTTCTTCTGAAATTGAAGATTTGGAAACCTTGCGCCTTCAACTTGCCGCCACGCCCAGCATGAAAGGACTCGAACTCTCGAGCAGCATAAGCACCCCCGAGCCCTATTTCATCGGCAATCCAGAGGCGAAATACCGGATAGCTGTAATGGATTTTGGGGTAAAAAAGAATATCCTGCGTTGCTTCGATCAGCGGGATTGTTACTTGCAGGTCTTTCCCGCAAAAACCGACTTTGAAACCGTAAAGAACTGGAATCCAGCGGGCTACTTCTTGTCCAATGGCCCCGGAGATCCAGAATCAATGCCTTACGCAGTGGAAACGGTGCAAAAAATGCTTGCGGATGGCAAGCCACTTTTTGGCATTTGCCTGGGCCAGCAATTGCTGGCACTAGCTGCCGGATTGCCTACTTATAAACTCCACCATGGGCACCGCGGGCTGAATCACCCTGTGAAGAACCTGCATACTGGCCTTAGCGAAATCACAAGTCAAAACCACGGCTTTGGAGTACTCGAGCAAGCCGTATACGATTCACCCAGCATAGTGGAGGCTACTCACCTCAACTTGAACGATAATACCGTTGAGGGTATACGGCTAAAAAACAGCCCAGCCTTTAGTGTGCAATATCACCCGGAGGCCAGCCCTGGTCCACACGATTCACGGTATCTGTTTGATACTTTTGTGGGGATGATGTAAAGGGAAGTGTTCAACTATCATCATTGCTACACCTTTGCGCAAATTCACGGGCAATAATTCAAAACTGGAAATTGTTACAGGTACAGCAAAAGAGGCTGTGCGAGACCTGTCCTTCAATTTTACCTGAAATTAAAAAGCATCTTTTGGTTGAAAAAGGCCAAATCAGATCATTCCGCAACATTTTTGTCTGTGAGGATGATATTCGCGATTTGGAAAACCAAAAAAACGGCGCTCTCTTCAAACGCCGTGGTTAGTATAATTCCGGCAATTGCAGGCGGAAGCCCCGAATTTTTGAATTCAGCCAATATTCACCCCTCCTAAAAGCAAACTACTATGTCTTTTTATAAAGATATCCAATTTTCAAAAGAGGAATTGGCGCGATACGATCGCCACATCATTATTCCTGAATTTGGTCTCGCCGCGCAGCAAAAACTCAAAGCGGCCAAAGTACTGGTGGTGGGTTCGGGCGGTTTAGGCAGTCCCTTATTGCTTTACCTGGCTGCGGCGGGCGTCGGTACTATTGGCATCGTTGAGTTTGACGTTGTAGAAGACAGCAACCTCCAGCGACAAGTGCTATTTGGCAAAAAAGACGTGGGTAAGTCCAAGGCCCACGCGGCCAAAAAACGGCTCGAATCCCTCAATCCGTACATTGATATTCGCTTGCACAATACGCGACTTACCTCGGAAAACGCGCTTACGATCCTAAAAGATTACGATGTCGTAGCGGATGGTACCGACAATTTCCCGACCCGGTATCTGGTCAATGATGCCTGCGTTTTATTGGACAAAACCAATGTATATGCCTCGGTTTTTCAGTTTGAAGGGCAAGTGTCTGTGTTCAATTATGTAAATGAGCATGGAACGCTCGGGCCAAATTACCGCGATCTGTATCCCACGCCTCCCCCGCCAGGGTTGGTGCCCAGTTGTGCAGAAGGCGGCGTATTGGGCGTGTTGCCCGGTATCATTGGAAGTATTCAGGCGCTTGAAGTGATCAAAGTAATCACTGGGGTAGGTGAGCCTTTGAGTGGACGATTGTTCAATTTCGATGCGCTTAGTTTCCAAACCAGGACTTTCAACCTGAAACGTCGGGCCGATAATCCGCTGAACGGAGAAACCCCTTCCATTACTCAACTTATTGATTATGAGTTTTTCTGCGGCCTGAAAAATCCCGTGGCGGAAAAGCCAATCAAACAAATCAGCGTCCATGAATTTCACAATTGGCAAACGCTTGGTGAAAAATTCAAACTGATTGACGTGCGCGAACCGCACGAATACGAGGTGTCGAATCTAGGCGCAGAGTTGATCCCGCTCGCTACGGTGGCGGAGCATGCCGACCGGTTTTCAAGCGATGTAAAAGTGGTGGTGCATTGCCGCTCGGGGGTACGCAGTGCCAAAGCAATCCGCGAATTGGAAGAAAAATTTGGCTATGAAAACTTGTATAACCTAGAGG
>JBBQLD010000117.1:0-11050 GCA_038327555.1 Chitinophagales bacterium | reverse complement strand
TCCAAGGTACCAAAAGAACATGATCAGCATGTATACGTGTATATACAAACACCACAAAATGACCCGCTTTTTCGAGTGCAAACCGGTACAGTACAATTAATAATCCGGCAACCAACCCAATCCCGATGCCCTGCACGCACGAAGTCTTTGACGGTTTGGTCGACTCTTTTGAACTGATACTTTGTTGCGCCTCAGTCATGGAGAGCCCGCTACAATCCTTCGTCGCGCCTAGTCTCATCTCAAAATAATCTGACCAAACCGTCAAAGACTTCGTGCCCCTGCCACTAGTTTTAAACTGTTTAAAAAAATTTCTTGCTCCGCGCAGCTAATATTCTGATCTCATCGTTCTTTTGCCTTAGAAATCAATCGAGAATGTTCTTTTACCGTTAAGGCTTTGATTCAATCTATCCAAAGCCTATATAAATGCCCAAAGTCCGCCCTCCCACCACGAATTAATCATGCAACAAAGCCAATCCGTTTCTGAAGCACTCCAGACCCTCGAAGCCAAAGGATATCACCTTGCCGATACATTGACAGAGCAACCAGAAGAGTCCATTCAATCTAATGACTGGCGCCTGGACTCCGTGCAAAAAGTCCAGGAAGAAGGTCGCAATTCATTGCTCATTGCTGTCTCAAGTGCCAGCCGTAGGTTAAAACTGGTCTTCGTAGAATCTACTTTTTCAATGTCTGATTTCTCTCCAGTTACGCTGCTTCGCAAACTTTTCCCTAAACGCAGTAAATAAGCCTGGAAGTTACTGAGGCAAACACCTTTTAATGCCACAACACACAATGTCCAGGGTCCAATATTCCCTTAACTGCAAGGGCAAATTATTAGACCTATCACATCCAATCGTGATGGGCATTCTAAATGTGACCCCGGATTCCTTTTTTGATGGGGGCAAGTACCTAAATGAAGTCGCAATTTTGCAGCAAGCCGAAAAAATGCTGCTCGAAGGCGCCAGCATCCTCGACATCGGTGGCGCATCTACTCGACCCGGAGCTGATGAAGTGAGTGAATTTCAAGAAATGCAAAGAGTCCTCCCAATCTTGGAGGTTTTGAAGAAAAAATTCCCGGATGCTTTACTTTCTGTCGACACCTGGCGGGCCAAAGTAGCCCGTGCAGCTGTAGCCGCTGGCGCGAGTATGGTCAATGATATTTCTGCGGGGGGCCTCGACCATGAATTATTAGATACTGTGGCGGAATTAGATTGCCCTTACATTTTGATGCACATGCAAGGCGTTCCACGAACCATGCAAAAAAGCCCTAAATACGAAGATGTTCTGATGGAGGTGTTAGACTTTTTTATCCAAAAAACAGCGATACTGCGCCGTCTGGGCATCAAAGACATCGTGTTAGATCCAGGCTTTGGCTTTGGCAAAACAGTGGAACACAATTATGCGCTGCTGAAAAATCTGCACGTATTTCAAAATATATTGGGGCTTCCTGTGTTGGCTGGCCTGTCTCGCAAGTCTATGATCTGCAAACCACTCGGTATCAAGCCCGTAGAGGCCTTAAATGGCACAACGGCCTTGCACATGGTGGCCCTGCAACAAGGGGCGAGTATACTCCGGGCACATGATGTGAAAGAGGCGATTGAAGTGATTCAATTATGGGAAATGTTAGATCAAAAAACAGAAAAAGGCTTTCCCAACCCAAGTCCTTGAATATAAAGGTAATAGATGCCAGGTTCCATAGTTAACACTGGGATGGAGACTTCAGGCTGACCACCAGGCAATTCCAGTTGTAGCCTAAGTTTACCCAAAGCATCAAAGATCAAAACCCTGCTTTTGGCTTCCAGTGGATGCTTGAACTGAAGGCTGAAAGTCCCTCCAGTTGGCACGGGATTCGGAAATACAGAAAATCCGGCACCTGTATATTCATCTTCCAACCATCGGTACCGCGAAACTAAATATTCATAGGCTCCAACATCGGCAGCGGTACCAGAAAACCATCGCGCAGTATGAGAAAGCGGGTGCTGATACGCGGACAAGGCCATCAACGGAACCGAATTGAAAACGCCAGGATCAGTGCCTGCGTCCACAGCAGGGGAATTCGCCAAAGGCCTGTATTTATAATTTGCCGGGTCGGTCAGCATGGCATCGGCAATAATGGTCAACCGAATATTATGGGTCGTATCCATGACCGAAGCAGTACCTTGAGTAAGCGTTCCCGGGCCTAAAAAAAGGTTATTGACCATTTTAACCAGCGTAGTTGCATTGGAGCATTGCACAAAACGACCGTTGAAGCGATCATTCACGATCGTGTTGTGCGAGAGGATGATTTGTTGCTCCGGATGACTCTGGTTTTCAAGTCCAAAAGTGACAATCCCTCCATTTTGTGAATTTGGCGACTGCTCAATGATATTGCCAATCAAAATAGCCTGCCCACCGTTGGGTAGATCTACCTCGTAACTTCCGTCGCCATTTTCTCCAGTTAAACGATTGTAATACAAATAATTAAATCGAGCCCGACTCTTCACCAAATGCCCAATGTGCGCATCGTGCGAATAGCAATACAGCAAGGTTAGGCTCATCACATTCCCTACGTAGATATTGTGCGAGTACCCATCGCCGTATCCATTGAAAGCAAACTCGCAGGACTCAAACCAAAAGTTGCTCAGGCCATCATTAGAAGTCAAAATACCCATCTCATTGTGGTGAAAGTAACAATGGCGCAAGGTCAGATTTTTCCCTTCCTGACGAATGCCCGCCCCGTTGTGATCAGGCACCTGGCAACCTGAAAACTCAATGCCTTCTACCGTACAGTCCGCTCCTTTGATGACCCAAATGGCCTTCCCTTCAGCATAATTCCCCGCAGCCTCCAAATGGGCATAGCCAGTCCCTACACTTTTGATGACCAGATTGTTGGCAAACCATTTGGTCACGTTTCCGGTATATAATCCGGCATCAATCTCCACTGTATCGCCATCGGCGACCAGGTTGGAAACTGCGGAAGGAACGAGATAGGTACGGGTAGAACCAACTTGCCAGGTTTTGGCCTGCAAAAAGTTGATTTGAAGGAGAAGGAAAACAAACATTATGTACTTCATAAGGCGAAAATAAACTGTGGAAAACGAAATCGAGGGAAAGAATTTGGGCTTGTTACATTTGCCCTAAATCCAAACCATGAGCAAACAAATTATTCTCGCGCTTTTTGGGTATTGCATCCTGCTCAGCAGCCTTGTTGCACAAAACAAGGATGAACAACCCGCAATTCCATCCAATTATCCGATGCTCTGGTGATATAAAAGATCGCGATCTAAATGCACTCGTGTTTTTTATGGAAGTTAATACGGACGATTAAAAAGTTTTGGTGCGCTCAAACTCTGGACTAAGCAAATGGCAAGAACAAAGAAAGACGGAACACCCAACACCAGCGGCGCACCCACCACGCCGCTCATGCAGCAGTACGTACAAGTGAAAATCAAGTATCCTGATGCGGTGCTGCTGTTTCGTGTGGGCGATTTTTACGAAACCTTTGGCGAAGATGCCGTGAAGGCCAGTCGGGCTTTGGGCATTACGCTCACAAGCCGCAACAATGGCGGTTCTGACATCGAGCTTGCGGGCTTTCCCTACCATTCATTGGATCTTTACCTGCCGCGACTTGTACGAGCGGGTTATCGCGTGGCCATCTGTGAGCAAATGGAAAAGCCGGTACCGGGAAGGGTGGTTCGGCGGGCAGTAACAGAAGTCATTACGCCCGGTTTGACTACCGACGACGCCTTGCTCGACCACAACGCCAACAACTTTTTGGCTACCATGGCTTACGGACCAAAAGAGCAACACGGACTCGCTTTTCTTGACATTTCTACGGGAGAATTTTTTGTCTCCGAAGGCGATTCTGGTACGATTGATAAACTGCTGCAAAGTTTCAAACCTGCCGAAGTTATCCTGCCGAAAAGCCGCGTGAAGGAGTTTACGGCTATTTACGGGGATAAATTTTACACCAACACCCTCGAAGACTGGATTTTTACCCGCGATTTTGCTCGCGAAAAACTACTTAGTCATTTCCAGACTGCCAGCCTCAAAGGTTTTGGGGTAGAAGAACTTGACTTGGCCCAAACGGCTGCCGGTGCTGCCCTGCATTACCTGGCAGCAATGGAAAACACCCGACTTGCCCACATCACCGCCCTTAGTCGACTGCAAACAGAGCAATTTGTGTGGCTCGACCGCTTCACCATCCGCAACCTGGAACTCGTGAGCAGCAACCACGAAAACGGCGTTTCGCTGCTACAGGTGCTGGACAAAACCGTATCGCCCATGGGTGCGCGGATGCTAAAAAAATGGGTGTTACTCCCGCTCACCAAACTCGCCCAAATTCGAGAACGACACGATGCGGTGGAGTATTTTCTTGAAAATCAAGAATTTACACAAGAATTAGAACCCTATATCCGCCATATCGGAGATTTGGAGCGGCTCATGGCAAAAACCTCCGTCGGCAAAATCAGCCCGCGAGAAGCCATTCAATTGCGACGAGCATTGTTGGCCATTGAATCGCTAAAAAAAATGTTGAGCCCCGTCCGCCCGTCCAACATTGGGGCAGAGGAGTCCACTAACCCGACCATTCAAGAAACCAAAAGTGAAACTTCTTCCATCCACATGGGGGGACTGGCCGGGGCTTCTTTTGCCAGACTTGCAGAAGGGCTAAACCCCTGCCTTACCCTTCGCGCCCGAATCGAGCAAGATATTGCGCCTGATCCACCCGCCGATGTTAGAAAAGGGGGCGCCATTGCCGATGGAGCCAACGAAGCCCTGGATGAACTTCGCCATATCGTCCGAAACAGCCGTGAAATGTTGCTCGAAATCCAGCAACGCGAAATTGAGCGCACCGGTATTACCAGCCTGAAAGTTGCCTTCAATAACGTGTTTGGCTACTATATTGAAGTAACCTCGAAATGGAAAGACCAGGTGCCGCCAGAATGGACCCGCAAGCAGACCATCGCAAATGGGGAGCGTTTTATTACCGAAGAACTTAAAATACTGGAAGCCAAGATTTTGGGCGCGGAGGAAAAGATTTTAGAGCTGGAAGACAAGCTGTTCCGCGCATTGGTGGAGGAGATCGGGAATTATATCCAGCCCATTCAGCACAATGCGCAATTGGTGGCACGCCTGGATTGTATGCTCTCATTCGCCAAATTAGCGCAAAAGAATAATTACACGCGCCCCGAACTGGACGACTCCACTCTGCTTGACATTCGCGAAGGTCGGCATCCTGTCATTGAAACACAATTGCCCATTGGGGAGCAGTTTGTGCCCAACGATGTATACCTGGACAGCGAATCGGTGCAAATTATCCTAATTACCGGACCAAATATGGCCGGGAAATCTGCCTTGCTTCGGCAAACGGCACTGATTACGCTTATGGCTCAAATGGGCAGTTTTGTGCCGGCTAAAAGTGCCCGTATTGGTCTGGTAGACAAGGTGTTCACCCGCGTGGGCGCCTCAGACAATATCAGCGGCGGCGAGAGTACGTTTATGGTCGAGATGAATGAAACGGCCTTGATTATGAACAATATCAGCGACCGATCACTCATTCTCCTGGACGAAATCGGGCGCGGTACAAGCACCTACGACGGGATCAGTATCGCCTGGAGTCTTACCGAATACCTGCACGACAACGAACGGGCTCACCCTAAAACCCTTTTCGCAACGCACTATCATGAGCTCAATGAACTGGCCGAAAGCCACGAGCGGATTCATAATTTCCATGTGAGCACCAAGGAAGTGGGTCAAAAAGTAGTTTTCCTCCGCAAACTAGTGCCCGGCGGCTCCAACCACTCCTTTGGAATCCATGTGGCCCGGATGGCTGGCATGCCACAGGCCATTGTGCAACGGGCGAATGAAATCCTTAAAACCCTGGAAGAAAAGTCGGTCGACGGCCCACGGTCCACGGCGGACGGTTCTACAATGGAGGCTGTCCAACCATTGGAAAAATCAAGCGCCCAAGCCGAAATGCGCAAAAAAGTAAAGAGCATTTCTGCGCCACTTCAGCTCCAAATTTTCGATGTGGACGATTATACCCTCAAAATCAAGGAAACGCTGCTGGCCTTAGATTTAAACACGATGACGCCGATGGATGCGTTGTGGAAATTGAACGAATTGGTGAAGATTGCGGGTAAGAAATAGAAACGCTACTTTTGCAAACCAACTTATTCTAAGCGAACTGCCCAGCGAAAATCCTAGTTTCTATGAAAAATAAGACCCTAGTCTCCATCATAGTCCCAGCTTTCAACGAAGAGGAGAACCTCACGGAGGCGGTTGCGCAGATTTCCAGGCATTTGGCAGACCTCCAAGGTACTTATTCCTTTGAGCTTATTTTCGTCAACGACGGCAGCAGCGACAAAACCTTGAGTTTACTGCGCCAATTGCATCAAAAACAGCCTGATTTGGTGCATTACATTAGTTTTTCTCGCAATTTTGGTCACATGAACGCTCTCCGATGTGGGTATGATCATGCCCGCGGACAAGCGGTGATCTGTATGGATGCCGACCTGCAACATCCGCCAGAATACATCCCGATTTTTTTAGAAAAATGGGTTGAAGGCTATGAGATTGTGTTTACCATCCGTCAAGACGATGAAAAAACAGGCTGGTTCAAACGCCTGAGTTCCAAGTACTTTTATGGGTTGATGAACCGATTTTCCGACGTGTATATCGAGCCCGGAGCCGCCGATTTCAGGCTACTTGATCGAAAAGTGGTGGATTTGATCCGGGAATCCAGGGAAACCAATCTGTTTATCCGTGGATTTATCCCCTGGGTCGGCTTCAGGCAATTCATCATTCCGTATGTCCCAGAAAAACGTTTTGCCGGACAATCAAAATATACCCTAAAAAAAATGCTGCGGCTTGCCCTCAACGGCATCACCGCGTTTTCAGTTCGCCCCTTGCGCATTGCCACATTTTTGGGCGTCATTATCTCTGGATTGGCATTTTTGTACGCGTTGTATGCTGTTTATGCCCATTTTGTGCTTAAAGAAACCGTGCAAGGCTGGACTTCCGTACTGCTTTCTGTACTCATCATGGGTGGCTTGCAATTGCTTACCCTTGGCATTATCGGCGAATATTTAGGGCGCTTATTTATACAAGCAAAAGGCCGTCCACCATACATTGTCCAGGAAATATCCTTGCTGCCAACAAAATAACAGGCATCCAAACCGCGCCCACTACCCTACCCATGCGTTATCAACTTTACCGAAGCCTATTCGTCGTTTTCCTTTTTTGCGAGATCCTGCTCATTACCTCGCAGCGATTGCGGTACATGGGGCAACGAGAAAACGCCATCGTGTTAATTTTTTTGGGCGCAGGAATGGGCCTTTTTGCCGTGTTGGCAGCATTTAAGCAACCGATTGCTCGTGAAAAACGGCAAAGCGTTAAATCAGAAACCTGGGCAATGGGGCTTGTTGCGGCGGCAGGCGTTGCCTTGTGCGCTTTTCATTTTAAACGAGAAATAAGCGTCATTCCAATCGACATCCACCTTTCTGACATCCTGCCGACGATCCAGGTGATGAACCAGCGACTTCTGGAAGGGACTTACCCGTATGCCCTGATTCAGAATTTTGGCTATGATCTATCTCCTACTTACCTGCCTTTGATGTGGATGCCCTTCCTTCCAGCCACTATATTTCACTTCGACGAACGCTGGGTAGCTTTTGTGATTTGGACTATTGCAGCGATATTTACCATTCGACGTGCACATACCTGGGGACTGCGCACAGAAGCCAAATGGCTCATTACGGCCTTACCATTTTTTCATTTTATTTTCATTGAGGAAGGCACGGATGATACATTTGGCAATACCGTAGAAATTATGATAGCCGGGTTTTATATGTTGTTTGCGCTTCAGTTGGATAAAATTCGGGCATACCTAGCTGGTTCACCTCTGAAAAGTGGCGCTATGCTGGCGTTTTTTATCGCACTTTGTTTGCTTTCACGATACGCTTTTTTGTTGTGGCTGCCACTTTGCTTCCTGGTAGTATGGGTCGAAAACAGAAAACTTGCGCTTTACACTGCCGCCTGGGTAATAGCTTGGGTGCTAGTGCTTTTTGCAATTCCGTTTCTAACCAAGGATCCGATGATCTATTTCAACGGTTTGAAACATTATTCTTCAGCCGCCTTAGCTGGATGGTCGCAGGTTGGCAACTATAGCCCACTTTATGATGGGCTGGGTATCGCTGGCATTTTTCGCGATGAATATGGCGGGGAAATGGCCGATCGTTTGGCGGGGCTCCAAAGATGGCAATTTATCGTTTCGATCACCGCGGTAGGGCTATGCGCCTTGCTCTGGTGGAAAAAACGGGCTCAATTGCAGCATCTTCCGCTGTTCTTGTTGGGTAGTTTGAAGTTCTACTTCGCCTTTTTCTACGGTTTTATTCAAATGCCTTACACTTACCTGATGCTTACCCCATGCTTTTTAAGCATTGTGATCCTGTTGTCGTTTTACCGGGAACCACAAAAGGGGGTGCCTCAATAAGTACTTTTAATTGCTTGAGCTTGCAATAGATGCCTTTGGGCGTGCAGCACGAGATATTCAAGTAAATCACCCAACAAATAGGCCGAGATATTCCAGCGCATAGGCTCGATGGTAGACCTGTTGGTATCCACTTCACGGGCCTGGCGCACTAGCCGAAGCATCATTTCAAGGTTGATGAGGAATGTCTTGACCTCATTTTCCCTAACTTTCAGCCCTTTCAAAGGGTCAATGCCCTTTGGACTGTGCCTTAATTTCTTGGCCAAATTAGCTGGATCTACCGCCCGGATGGATTTGCGTCCCAACCAATTAGAAGTTCGTTCCGGTGCTGGCACCCATCGCCGAGCCTTTGATTTGTGAAGCGCTAATTCGATGCGCGGGAGGTAATAGTCAAATTGAGCATTGAGGTGGGCAAAACATTCCTGGACATTCCATTTTGCAGGCCCAGGGCGCAGGAGCAGGGCTTCCGGAGCCTGGTTAGAGAATGTTGTACGCACCTGTTTCAACAGGTCGGTCAGGTCAGATTCCAATCGGTCGAGTAATTCGGTTTGTGTCATCGTGTTCTCCATGTGAAACGTAGGCTGCGAAGGTAATACGAACTAGGGTGTATCCTTGTCTGATTTTCCCAAAATGCTTGTGTAAAGAATTCTATTTGATTTTCCCTCAAGCCGCCATCCCCTCCGCATACCTGCCCTTGAAAAACTCAAACAACACCTCAGTTTTCATATTTACATCAACCTCTTCAAAAACTGGATACGGCAATTTATCAAACAGGTAGTTTTTGATCACCACTTTAACCGCCGAAGCCGTTTGCTCCTTATCCGCCCAGTGGATAATTTTAAATTCCTTCTCTTTCAAACGCTCCAATAGCTCTTTGGCGATGTCTTTGAGTTCCGCTTTTTCTTTGTCGCTGATTTTCTTGTCTCGGCTTAGCATATCCACCACTGCCAACTCCCCTTCGCTCAGATCCTCCCTTACGGCCCGCTTCTCTTCTTCGCTGAGGTCATTCAGGAAGCCCACCAATTGATCAAAAATTTCTTTGATGGCCGCGTATTCCTTGCCGTGGTTGTACGCCTCAATGATTTCCTGATAGCGTTCGTAATAATCCACCCGGAAAGGGTTGTCGCGTAGCATCTGGTTGAGTTTTGCTTCCACCTTGTCTTTGAGCGATTGCACGGCAATAAGCTGCTTATCTCCCAACTTCAAAAACTCCCGCTCTATCAGTTCAAAATCCAGACCGCTCAGATCCACTTTGTTGCCGTAGCCCTCCACAGGTTCGAGGGCAATGTCCAGGCTTTCGATGGACTTGTCCACAACCGCTTGCACCTGCTTCACAATGGCCGAAATGTCTGATTCTTCTTCGTTGCGATGGATGACGGCATAGATGGCGTTGATGGCATCCCGTTGAGCCTGGAAGGCATAAATGGCCGTATCGGGCAAAATCGCTTTGTATTTTTTGAAAACCTCCCGCCCCAACACGCCGAATTTGTTGCGGCTTTCATCATTGCGGCAAACGGCACTTACCCCGCGCTCAATGGCATTAATTTTCCACACGCCTTCGCCTCGAATCACGTCGCTCAAATGGAAATCGTATTCTTTCAAAAATTCCTCCGTTGCTTCAATGGTTTCTTTCAGTTCAGCCACAAGGTCTTCCATCGGCTTCACAGGGGCTTCGATGTCGCCGCCTGTTTCCCCCGGCTTGCCCTTGTCGCCGCCGATGGCATAAATGGCCAAAGCTTCCAACAGGGCTTTGTAAGTTTCGATGTAGTCAACGATCAAGCCGTTGTTTTTCCATTCGTCATGCACCCGGTTGGCCCTTGCGATGGTTTGCATCAGGGTGTACGACTTCATCGGCTTGTCAATATACAAGGTCGAAAGGCTTTTCACATCAAAGCCTGTTAGCCACATGGCGCACACAATGACCAGGCGGAAAGGGTGGTCGTCTTCTTTGAATTCCTTTTCGAGGTCGCGTTCATTCATTTTCAGGCGGTGGGCTTCGATGTCCAAACCCCAGGCCTCAAAGCGTTCTATCTCATTTTGTTCATGGCTGACTACCACTGCAAACTCCGTTTCTTGCGACCATTGCCAGGCCTTCATTTGGCTCAAATACTCTTGTTCGTCGCTGAGTTTTTCGATTTCCTTTTTGCGCCGTTCGAGGTACTTGGTTTGCTCTGCTGCGATGAAATCGTACATCTTCACCGCCGTCACCTTGTCGAGGGCCACAAACATCGCCTTGCCCTTGTAGCCCCGGTTGTTGAAATGTTCCACCACATCGTGTGCAATGGAGCGAAGTCGTTTTTCCGCCGTCAGGATCGGATATTTCCTGGAAAAAAGGCGTTTTAGTTTTTCCTCCTGGTCGGGGTCGAGTTCGGCGGCTTCAATGGCCGTCCTGATTTCGTCGCTGATTTTCGGGTTGTCGAGCCGCAATTTCTCGCCCCGGTTTTCATAGTACAGCGGCACGGTTGCGCCGTCTTCCACGCTGCATTTGAAATCGTACACAGAAACGTAATCGCCAAAAATGTGGCGGGTCAGTTCGTCGTCTTTAAAAAGCGGCGTACCCTTGAAGCCGATGAACGAGACATT
>JBBQLD010000116.1:0-11074 GCA_038327555.1 Chitinophagales bacterium | reverse complement strand
ATGGAAAAAGAAGGCGTGAAAACTCTTCCATTATCGGTGTCAGGAGAGACTAGAGAAAATATTTCTGTGCTGGAAACAGCCAGCAATGCACAATATCGTTTTACCCTTCCGGGCTTGGAAATCACTAAGAATCAGGCAGATAAATGCTTGGAGATGATTAAAAAACTAAATCCCGATTACCTTGTGGCCAGTGGAAGCCTTCCGCCCGGCCTACCGGAAACTTATTATGAGGAGGTAGCTGGTTTTGCAAAAGGTATAGGTGCGAGATTCATATTAGATACTTCCGGGAATGCCTTACAAGCCGCAGCAGATGAAGGCTTGTTTTTACTAAAACCGAACCTGGCAGAGCTCAGTGCTTTGGCTGGCGTGGAAAAGTTAGAAATGAATGAGGTGGACGACGCGGCTTTGAAAATAATACAGCAAGGTAAATGCGAAGTTGTGGTAGTTTCCCTGGGACCACAGGGAGCATTGCTGGTTACAAGGGATGGTTTTGAACATATTCCTGCCCCCCTGGTCAAAAAGCAAAGTACAGTCGGTGCTGGAGACAGCATGGTAGCAGGCCTGGTCTGGGCGCTCAATGAAGGCAAAAGTTATCGAGAAATGGCACAAATTGGTGTAGCTTGTGGTTCGGCGGCCACCATGAACCAAGGAACAGAACTCTTTCATGTAGATGACGTGTGGAGGCTATTTGACTGGATTAATACCTATGGAGATCGATATCGGATACTAGATTTTTGACCGAATTATGCTGGGTTCATTATTTGAAAAAGGTGAATATTATTCACTTTACAAGTCTATGCGCCAGGTTAATTTGGGAGATAATTTTGTATTTTTATGATTAATGTTTAAATAATTTTGACTTTTTTGATATTGTTTTTTATTCATTCTGTTTTAAAAAAGGATTTTCAAATTTCCGCTGAACAAGTAAGCCCTTTTTAACTTTGCACTTTCGCGAAAGACTTATCGACTGCACATGATCAATCTTGTACTCTTCGGACCGCCTGGCTCTGGCAAAGGAACTCAGGCTTCCTTTTTGATAGAAAAATATAGCCTCATCCACATCAGCACAGGGGATTTATTCCGCTATGAAATGAGCCATGACACGCCACTTGGGCAAGAAGCCAAGGCCTATATGGCTAAAGGTGAACTCGTGCCTGATAGCGTGACTATTGGAATGCTGCGCAACAAAGTGGAAAAGCACCCGGATGCACCCGGCTTTATTTTTGACGGGTTTCCGAGAACAATTCCGCAAGCCGAGGCTTTAGATGCGCTCTTGATTAGCATGGGAACCGAAGTTTCCGGGTTAATCTCTTTAGCGGTAGGAGAAGAAGAAATTGTACAGCGTATTCTCAAACGCGGCGAAACATCTGGCAGAGCCGACGACAATGACGAAGCTACCGTACGCAAGCGTATCGCCATATATAAAAAGGAGACGGCTCCAGTGTTTGGCTATTACGATTCAAAGCACAAAAGTCACAGTATCAATGGCTTAGGAACAATTACGGAAATCGCTGAACGGCTCACAGCGTCAATTGATGCGCTTGAAAAAGATTGAGTTTGTATAACTTTTTAAAAGTTGTCCATTCAAAGCCTTGTTGCAAACGGGGAAGTGCTACTTTTGAGCCGAAAATTGTACACCGGAACGCTGTTCCGGGACATCTCGGAACAGCATTTCAGGACATCCCGGAACAGCATTTCGGGACATCCCGGAACAGCGTTCCGGGTTACTTTCACCAATCGAAGTATTCATGGCGCTCTCATCCACCCCGTGGCAGGCTCTTTGGAATCGCTTGCCTGCTCCGTTGCAAAACCGATACTACCTGACTTTGGTGGTGTTTCTGTTCCTCATGGTCTTTATGGACAGGCATAGTTTATGGACGCAGTGGCGACTCCTTCGCGCGCAAAAACAATTGGAATCTGACCGAACTTTCTATCAGGAGAAAATTAAAGATGCGCGAGAAGAAGCTGAAGATTTTGAGGTAACCAAAGAGAAATTCGCCCGCGAACATTACTACATGAAGCGCGCCGATGAAGACGTATTTATCATTCAAGAAGAAAAATAGAAGTAAAAATGTCCATACTAGTCAATAAACACTCCAGAATCATTGTACAGGGCTTTACCGGTAAGGAAGGCACATTTCACGCAGAGCAGATGATTGCTTATGGCACCAACGTAGTGGGTGGCGTGACACCTGGGAAAGGTGGCCAAATTCACCTGGAACGGCCTGTTTTTAATACCGTGGAGGATGCGGTGCGGCAGGCAGGCGCAGATACCAGTATTATTTTCGTACCGCCAAGCTTTGCTGCAGATGCTATTATCGAAGCCGCAATGTCGGGTATAAAGGTGATCGTAGCCATTACAGAAGGTATCCCGATTCAAGACATGGTGCGTGCCAAAGCGTATATTTCTGAGAAAGGAGTCCGACTCATTGGGCCAAACTGCCCGGGAATCATTACGCCCGATGAGGCTAAAGTAGGTATCATGCCAGGCTTCGTTTTTAAGCGGGGCTCCATTGGACTGGTGTCGAAATCAGGCACACTTACCTACGAAGCTGCGGATCAAATTGCAAAAGCAGGCATGGGCATCACCACAGCTATTGGTATTGGTGGCGACCCAATCATTGGTACCACTACCCGCGAAGCCATCGAACTTTTCATGAATGACCCGGAAACGGAAGGAATTATCATGATCGGTGAAATTGGTGGTGGACTTGAAGCCGAAGCCGCCCGTTGGATTCGTGCAAACGGCAATAAAAAACCTGTAGTCGGGTTCATTGCAGGTCAAACGGCTCCCAAAGGTCGTAAAATGGGTCATGCGGGTGCAATCGTTGGCGGTGCAGACGATACGGCTGCGGCTAAAATGGCGATCCTCGCGGAGCATGGAATCCATGTCGTGGATTCTCCAGCGCAGATTGGGGCGGTAATGGCTCGGGTGATGCGGGGGTAAAAAATTCTCCGCTACATTCCAAAAATCTTTGTTATCCTTGCCTCGAAAATCGTTCGACTTCGAGCTATGCCTATACTATTAGAACGCAGCCCGCTTGCTGCCCCGCCACCGCCACTTTCAGCTTATGTCCCTTCGGCGGCCAAACCTTGGAACGCCCGACGGGTGGCACATCTGTATCGCCGAATGGGCTTCGGTGCATCGTTGGCGCAAATCCAACAGGGTCTTCAGATGTCGCCAAGCGACTTAATCGATCAATTGTTGGAAACAGCCGCCGACCTCGGCCCGCCAGATCCACCCTATTGGGGAGGCTGGACGATGGATGAGTACGCAGCCAATCCTGACCCAAATCTCGTATTCATCCACCGGGATGAACTGCGCCGTCGCTGGATGGGTGAAATGCTGGATGAGGGTATTCGGGCTAAAATGGCACTTTTTTGGCACAATCACTTTGTGACAGAACTTGACGTGTATGGGTGTAACGCCTTTCTTTGGAGTTACTTCTCCATGATACACGACAATGCTTTTGGCAACTTCCGAATTTTTACCCGTGAAATGGGCAAAACGGGTGCTATGCTGATTTATCTTAACGGCAACCTTAGCATTGCAGGTCAGCCCAACGAGAACTATGCGCGAGAACTCATGGAACTCTTTACTATGGGAGAGGGTAACGGCTATACCCAGGCTGACATTGTAGCCATGGCCCGCGCACTCACCGGCTGGCGTGGAAACGATTATGAGTGTGACCCACCATTCTTTGAGCCTACCTTGCATGACAATACGCCAAAGACCATCTTTGGACAAACGAGCAATTTTGGTTTTACTACTGCCCATAACTTAATATTTACCGCCCGCGCCAATCAGGTGTCTGAGTTTATCACGGGCAAGCTGTACAAGCATTTTGTCTACCAAAATGTTGATAATCAGGTAGTCAATGAGCTGGCGCAAACTTTCCGTGATAACAACTGGGAATTGCTGCCGGTATTGAAAAAACTCTTCAAAAGTGAACATTTCTTTGAGGAGCGTTTTATGAGTGTGTGCCACAAAAATCCGCTGGAGTCCATGCTGAACCTCTATAAAGCAGCAGGAACCCCTTCCGCACTCGTTGCGGAAGACCGTTGGAATGCTATAGGTTATTGGGCTTATCAATTGGGACAGGAGGTATTCAATCCGCCAAATGTAGCAGGCTGGAAAGGTTATCGGAACTGGATCAATGAAAGTACACTTACCGCGCGCTGGAATTACAGTTCCGCAGTGGCTTATTGGCTCAGCACAGAGGAGCCTTCTCGGGAAAGCCTTCGCACACTGGCGCAAACCCTGACCAATGACAGTAATGATCCGACACTAATTACGTCTGCGTTGGTAGAGTTTTTCACCGGTCAATCCCTTGAACCGGTGCATCTGCAAGCGGCAGTGATCAATTTTAAAGCGGGCATTCCAGAGAACTACTATCAAGATGGCTCCTGGAATCTTTATTGGGATGAAGCGCCCTATCAGGTTGTGAACCTCCTTTATTATTTGGTGAAATTGCCAGAGTTTCAGTTGACTTAATACGGAGCTGCTTTTTACAAGCATCGGATTTTAAAAGTCAACAGTCAAAGGCAAGTAATCAATAATCAGATCATGAGCAAAGCAAATAAAAACCCGCGCCATGGCGCCGCCCTAGAACACGGAGAAGCCCACACCCGCGATCACCAACTTTGGTCGCGCCGTGATTTTCTTTCAGCATCCGGCATTCTCGGTGCAGGTAGCCTAATGATGGGCAATATCGGTCTCCGTGCATTCCAGCCTACGCCACTCATGGCCTCGTTGGCAAATGGCTCTAACGATCGAATCCTTGTACTCATCCGCTTTAATGGCGGCAATGATGGCCTAAATACCATTATTGAGCGCAATAACCCATTCTACTACAATCTTCGGCCCACCATTGCAGTGCAAGATGCTAACCTTTGGGCACTCAGCAATGAATACGGAATGCCCTTGGTAACCAATGCTTTGCAGCCTATGTGGGAAGAGGGAATGATGAAGGTTGTTTTCAATGTGGGCTATCCAGAACCCAACTACAGCCATTTTCGCTCCTACGATATTGTCGCCTCTGCGAGCGAATCAGAAGTCGTATTGAATACGGGCTGGATGGGCCGATTCCTGGATAATGAATATGCGGCTTTTCTGGAAACGCCACCTACGGTGCCACCAGCTTTGCAAATCGGAGTACAAAGCGACCTCGTTTTTCGTGCAGATTCGGCCAATATGGCACTAGCGGTGAGCAGCCCGCAAGAATTTTATCAGATTGCTCAAACGGGACAACTTTACGATACTGCCTTGTTGGGAAACACCCCACGCGAACTAGAATTGGCCTATGTGCGCCAAACGGCCAATGCCGCTTTCCGCTACGCACAGACCATCAAAGATGCTTATTCAAAAGGAAAAAATCAGGTTGATTACCCGGTTGATAATTACCTCGCAGAGCAACTGGCGATCGTTGCCAAGCTGATCAAAGGCAACTTGGGTACACGCGTTTTTATGGTTGAAATCGGGGGCTTTGATACTCATGCCGAGCAATACGATTACCATTTGAATATTTTGAAAAACGTCGCTGATGGGGTGAAGGCATTTTACGATGACCTTGCTTTTGGCGGGAATACCGAATTGCCGAATAAGGTGCTCGGCATGACTTACAGTGAGTTTGGCCGTACCATTTATGAGAATGCTTCGCTGGGTACCGACCATGGTTGGGGTACGCCAATGATGCTTTTTGGCGGAGGAATTGGTAACGGCTTTACAGGGCAGTATCAAGATCTAAGCAGCCCTGATCCGTACGGCGACCCAGCGTTTAGTGTAGATTTTCGTTCGGTATACAGTACGATTTTACAAGATTGGATGGGCAATTCACCTGAACTGGTCAATTTTGTGATGGGCCAAAACAATCCAACCTTGCAAGGTCTCGTGCCACCAGCTACTCCGCTGCAAGGGGATAACGGGAAATGCGCCTTACTTGGGCATAACCCGCACCCGAGCGAACCCACCACGATCCAAATCAAATATGCCATGCTTCAAAATGGCCCAGTTCGACTTCAAATTCTCGATGGAGCTGGCCATGTGCTCCGTACGGTGCTCAACGAATTTAGAGACCGAGGAACCTATACGTTCAACTTCAAAGCTCCAGAATGGTATATAGCTCCGGGGCTTTACCAGTATCGCTTGCAGTCGGGCGGGCAGGTTTTTCAGCGGGATTTCAAGGTTTAGTCCTCGTTACAATTGCGCATCAAACAGCGTCTTCCGATATGGCACCTTCACAAAATCAAGTGTGCCAGGTTTTACCCCAAGGAAGAACTCATAAGTGCCACGGTCAGGCTGCCAACGAAAGCTAAGAGACCAGCAATGGAGATCCCGTGTAAAACCAAAAGAAGGATAAACCAGGCTTTTAGAGATAAAATCGTAGCTGATATTATCTACATCAAGGCTCCATTTGGAGGAAAGCGGTACGCTACCTGAAAAGTTAAGACTGTTGGTTCCAATGGTAAACGTATCGCGAGCAGTGCCATACCCTGTGGGGATAAGCTGACGGGCAAATGAGATCCGGTGATCCACCCTGAAATTATCAAAAATGCCCAGCAAGTCGTCCTTTGGGGACTTTTGGCCCGTTGAGGCGGATTTTGCAACATCGCTACTTGTGCTCTTTTTGGCAAACAGGTCGCGGATTTGTTTTACCTGAAATCCAGTATTGAGGGCAATCCCGAACTGGGTAGTTCGCACCAATTTTCCTTGCTCTTTTCTGGTAAATTTATTGATTCTATTGCCTTTTGCATCTGCAATATAGGGGTCAAAGGTCACATTCCAGGTCAGGTTAGAGATGCCTTTGAACAAGCGAAAAAGGCCTCCGGTACTCACGGTACTCCATTTCAAAGAATCGCGCGTAGGCGTGTAAGAACCTGAAAAATTGAGTCCGTCGAAGATGCGTTTTTTGAAAACGGAGTCGCGTTTGGCAGAAAAGTACTTAAATTCCAGTACGTTATTGATGCTGTAGCCAATACTCACCTCGCGTTTTCCGAGGGAGGGTCTGCTATAAATTGCATCGTCGAAAATACCATAAAGTAGCGTATCTCCTCTCCCGGGACGGTTGTCCGTATAATAGGACTTGAAATAGCGGTCTTGCTGTTTACTGAAATCGGGGCCGAAACCAGTACTGATAGTGGGGCTTGCCTTGTGTCGAATACCCTGAAACCAGGCTTTTTTTCGCTTGGCTTTTGTAGTTAAAAACATGGAAGTGCTGGCCGAAATACTCGCATTATAATTGCGGAAAGCGTAAAAGCCCCAGTTACGCGAGGTTTCCAGCACACCATATTTTGATTTTGATTCGTTCTCTTTGATATCAACGATCTCGCCGTTTTGGCGGATGGTATCATAGACAAAGATTGTGTTGTCTGTCAGGTTTTTTTCAATCGTATAAGGATACCAGTTTTCCTCGTATCGGAGACTAGGTGTGATGTTAATATACTTGAAAAGTTTCATCACATAGTCCGTGCTGGCTTGGTGCTGAATGCCTATTCTGGCACTTTCCAGGGTTTCTTTTTCAAACAAAAGCGTATCAGCCGTGCGAATGGAGTTGTCTAGTTTGGAGTTGTAATTGACAGAGAGCTTTTCATACCATCGTTCATTGCCGATCTGGATCTTTCGTTTAAAGGGGAAAACACGCTGCATGGTGAACTGTGCACTTGGCAGGGTAATATCCATCTGGCGGGTTTGGGTATTCTGCGAGTGTCGAAGTCCAATGGTGTATTGATATGGTTTGCCAGGGAATGTTTTTGAATAGGAAAGGTTGGAGCTAAGCTGGTTGGCAAACACACTGTTGAAATCATTCTGATTGCGCTGCTGGTCTCGGTTGGTTTGAATATTTACCGAACCGTTGAAGCGCCGCGAAGGGTGCGCTTTAGGGTCTTGTGTGTGCGTCCATTGAAGCCCGAAAGACTTAGCAGATACTTTTCTAGCCCTGTCATCTTCAGTGACCCGATCGTTGTAGTTCAGGTTGAAATTGCCATTGTTTCGATACCGATAATTGTATCGAGAGGAAGCCGTAACACCCCAGGTTCCACCAGTAAAGGCGCGAAGCATTAGCGTAACATCCATGTGGTCTGAAATGGGTTGATACCAGCCAAGACCCTCAAAACCAAAACCTTCTATGGAGCGGAAGTCAAAATCTTTTGGAATAAGGACGCCTGCTTTTCGGGTTTTGGAAACCGGGAAAAAACCAAAAGGGATGACCAGTGGGGTAGGGATGCCGCCTATTTCAAGGTTGGACAAGCCCGTGACTACTAGTTTATCCTGAATGACTTTTAATTTATTGGTTCGAATGCCAAAGTGTGGGTGTGGGGCATCGCAAGTGGTGAGCAAGGCATTTTTGTTGTAAATCGTGTTGCGGGCTTTTTGGGTCGTGTCGACGGATACACCACTGACAAATTTGGCTCGTTCACCCAATACATAGAGGTCTTCCTGTTTGGTACGTGCTTCGTAGATGATGCCTTTTTTGGTCTTAAAATTGTAACGTAATCGGCTGGCTGTAAACTTTTGTTCGCCGTCTTGGAAATCAGGCAAGCCGGCTAATTGTCCTGAAGTGTCTGCAAATTGTTGTGCAGATATTTCGTTGTTCGAATAATCCAGAAGAATGTACCCTGCCTTGATATTCAAGGTAGTATACTTTACTGTGGCGTTTCCGTATAGATGCACCTGTTTCGTTTTTACATTAAACCAGATAGAGTCTTCAGCAGTATATTCTACCACATCGTCTAGCGCATCATTGCTGATTTTTAGCTTGGAGAGATCGACGACAGAAGAGTCTTTGAAGGTGACCGCCGGAAGTGAATCAAGTCTAGGTATGGAATCCGTTACCTGCGCCATTGCATTGCCACATAAGAGTAGGCAAGCAAGTTGCAGGAAAAGCCGATATTTGCCGGGTAATTTTTGCACTGGTCTTTTTTTGGACAACACGAATCCCGCCCTTTTTTAAACTTGAAGAAAATTTAAGTTCGATTTTATGAAATCAAACTTCGCACTAAGAACGCTCGTGCTCCTCACGACGTGGCTTGTTTTTGAAAATTTTAACCTATCGACAAACGGTTCAAGGTACACGGTGCACCGTGCATCCACTAAAACGATTGAATCAACTTCGTTGGGTGAGGAAGGACTTATTGTTTTCCACTCCACCCTCAAAGGGTGCAAAAGTAGGGAATCTGCTGCGAACTGTTTACCGTTTACAATAAACCGTCCACCGTCCATCGTCCACCATACACCATACAGAATTAAAACAATCGTACTGGATGCGGGGCACGGAGGAAAAGATCCCGGGTGTATCGGTGCTTCAGCGCATGAAAAGGACAACACGCTGGAAATAGTGCTTCGATTGGGTGCTTACATTGAGGCCAATTACCCAGGAATCAAGGTTATTTATACCCGCGATTCAGATGTTTTCATCGAACTCAACGAGCGTGCTGCTATTGCCAATCGCAACAATGCTGACCTTTTTATTAGCGTACATTGCAATGCACTACCAGGAAAAACAGTCCAGGGTGCAGAGACTTATGTTTTAGGGCTACATCGCTCCAGCGACAATCTCGACGTGGCAAAACGCGAAAACGCTTCCATTTACCTGGAAGATGATTACCAGAAAAATTATGCAGGATACGACCCAAACAGCCCAGAGGCAGAAATTTTTGCCAGCGTTTGGCAGAGTGCTTATTTAGAGCAGAGTATCCTGCTTGCCAGTTATGTGCAACAGTTTGCCAGTTCAGTAGCTTTTAGAGAAGATCGGGGAGTGAAACAAGCTGGCTTTCTCGTGCTTCGGGAGACTGCCATGCCCGCTGTACTGATCGAGGCGGGCTACCTGACCAATGCAACGGAGGAAGAGTTTCTAGCTTCTGAAGCAGGACGCGAACAGACCTCGCTGGCTATATTCCAGGCTTTTGAAGCGTACAAAAGGCATATAGAAACTGGCAAACCCATCGATAATTTTGCTGAGGCTATAGTGCCCAAAAAGCCGCTTCCAATTAGAACGGTAGCCCAAAAAACGCCAGCTCCAACGAATTCCAAAACTTCGGTCGCTAAACCAAAAACTACTTTAGGGAAACCTGTCGCCAGTACCAAGCCAGTCACTTCTACTGCACCGGTCTCCAAGAGTTATACTATTTTTTTGCTGGCCTGGCCGAATAAATTAGACCCCAACGTTGGTCAACTTAGCCTACTGTCTAACGTAAAAATATTGAATAAAGAAGGCAAATACCACTATTTTTCCGGCAATTATGCCTCAAAAGCTGAGGCGGAAAAAGTATTGCCTGAAATTCAGAATATGGGTTTTAAAACGGCGACCATTGTTCAAAATTAAGAAATTAGGATATTGAAGCCGTAGGATAAACAGAAGATATTAAACAAGCATTAGTTTCGCCCCAATATCTCAATATCCAAATATCCCAACCTCCTCCAGTTAAGATGTTTAAAATCAGAAACGAAGTCAAAATTGCACTTCTTGCTCTTGCTGCCCTTGGCCTTGGCTTTTGGGGTTTCAAATACTTAAAGGGTCAAAACGTGCTCTCCACCTCCAAGACGCTTTATGTCAGGTACGAAAATGTGGATCAATTACGCCCATCCAGTCCCGTCTTTATAAAAGGCTTCCAGGTCGGTATGGTAAAAGATATGTACATTGACAAAGCTGATGATAAAACCATCATTACCGTATTGAGTATTGAAGGAGATGTTGATATTCCCAAAGACGCTATTGCCAGCATCATCGGGCTAAGTCTGATGGGCGGAAAGGCAGTTGAAATCCTGATTCTTCGGCCTTGTGACGGCGATTGTGCCAAAAGCGGAGACTATCTGCAAGCCGGATCCAAGTCGCTCATTCAGAGTCTCTTGGGCGATCCCGCAGGTTTTGATGCCTATACGGATCGACTTAAAAGAGGGCTTTCTATCAACATTGATTCGCTTGCAAAAGCCAATCCCGACGGAATGGCTAGTGCCCTCAATGCGCTTGATCATTCCCTCATGAATATCGAAGTGATGACCAATCGCCTCAATCAAATCCTGGCCCTCAACGAACAGAGTATCCGGACAATTACAGGTAATTTTGCTTCGGTCAGCGGC
>JBBQLD010000115.1:0-11113 GCA_038327555.1 Chitinophagales bacterium | reverse complement strand
TTGCAACGTAATTGTCAAGTACCCCGTATTAACGTGAAAGCAATCTTTAGCTCTTTTGGGCCTCCCTATTTCCTGATTGCAGACCAACATCGTTTTCTTCCTTAATTCTCACGTTCAACACCAATCAAGTAAGTTTATGGCTAAGTATCTACGTCTATATTGTTGCCTTGCAACAATTTTTTTCCTGACAGCCGCTTCTTATTCGCTTAAGGCTCAATCCTTTGTGGCTTCATTGGAGTCGCACCAATCTTTGGTATTGTCCCAGCATTTTAGCACATTTCAGGTGTTCAAGCTGGATGCTACAAAACTGGATGCTTATGTAAAATCAAATGCAGAAGCTCCTACCCAGCTTAAAGTTGGCGCACACGACTGGAATCTTGATCTTACGGTTAATAAGATTTTCGCTGATAATTATTCACTGCGTGTCAGCACACCTCAGGGTGTTGTGACCACTTACCCCAAATATCAACTGGCTTTTAAAGGGTATGATCTAAATGGTGGAGGAAAAGTTCGCCTAACCTTACATGGTGAATTTCTCTACGGTTATATAGAAGAAGGACTTGAACGGTACTACATAGAGCCACTCTGGTATTTTGAGCCAAATGCTTCCCGCGATCTTTTTGTACTGTATCCCAAAAGTGCCGTTAAAAGCCTAGGCGACGATGCTTGTGGGGTTACGCATGAACAAATAGAACTCCAGCATTTGGAGGATGGCATAGGAAAAGAGATTGCAAGCGGAGCAGAAAGCTCAGGCTGTTATGAAGTAGAACTTGCAATTGCTTCCGACAAATCCATGTCCGATAAATATGGTGGGGCAGGTGGTGCAGAAGACCATGCGGTTGGGGTAATTAATGGTGTTGAGGGTGATTATAATGGAAGTTTTACGCATGATTTTGATTTTGTTATAGTTACTCAGTTTGTATCTGCAGGCCCTGACCCATGGTCGGCTTCGCTAAATGCAGGCACACTGCTTGATAGCTTCAGGAACTGGGGTGAGGCAGGCAATTTTGGCGCAGACTATGATATCGGCGAACTATGGACGGATCGAGATTTTACGGGCGGCACTGTCGGGATCGCATTCTTAAATGGCGTTTGCAACTCAGTAAATTACCACTGTTTGCAAGATTTTACAGGTAATGCAGAGCTTTTGCGTTGTATGACTTCGCATGAGATTGGGCACAATTTCAGCAGCCAACATGATAATGACTGCCCTCCAGCAAATAATATCATGTGCCCCTTCGTATCCGACGCTAATACCTGGAGCAATCAATCAATTAATGCGATTGACAATTACGCACAGATTAAAATCAACAGCGGGTGTCTTTCTTCCTGTGGGCCGCCGCCGCCGCCATTGGTAGCGGGTTTTGATTGGTTGCCTAATCCGGGTTGTGAAGGGTTGCCAGTAGCTTTTACAGACCTCTCTTCTGGAAATATCACTGGTTGGGCCTGGACGTTTCAAGGTGGAACGCCCAATAGCTCCACTCAACAAAACCCAAGCGTAACCTGGAATTCTCCTGGGACGAAAAATGTAACCCTCAAGATTACTGGTGCTGGAGGATCAAATACACTTACTCAAACCATTGAAATTATACCCAGAGCATTAGCCGGTTACACCTTCACTGTAAATGGGCTGATTGTATCCTTCACAAACACCTCGATCAATGCAAATTTCTATGAATGGGACTTTGGCGATGGTAATTATAGTAATGATGATAACCCAATACATGAGTATGTAGAAGCCGGGATCTATGTGGTAGTACTGACGGCAGCAAATGCCTGTGGGACGTCTACAAAGTCTTTTGTTGTGAATACTGCGCCGACTGCTGATTTTACAGCCAGCCCACTGACAGGTTGCGCGCCGCTCAATGTTGCGATGGAAAACCAATCTTCATCGAATGCCGTAACTTTTCTGTGGACTATGCCTGGTGCCACTCCATCAACTTCAACCCTGGCCAATCCTACGGTCATGTACGGTTCTGCTGGCACTTTTTCTGTTACACTCAAGGCCACCAATGTCTCAGGGGTGAGTACGTTCACTCGGACAAACTATATAGTTGTAACGCAGGTGCCTGCTGCAAATTATTCCGTAGTGGTGAACGGCCCAATTGCCACTTTTACCAACTCTACAATTGGCACGCCCACTGCTTATCTGTGGAATTTTGGCGATGGAGGCACCAGTGTACTAGCTAATCCAGTACATACCTATGCTGCACCGGGTACTTATGATGTGTTACTGACGGTAACTAATGAATGCGGTAATTCTACAAAAACTAGAAGTGTGGTAATTGTTTCTTCAGCTCCACCTACCGCAGCCTTTACAGCTAACCCTTCTGTTGGCTGCGCGCCATTGACCGTTAGTTTTACCAACACCACAACAGGAGCATCTTCCTATAACTGGTTGTTCCCAGGGGGGAATCCGGGCACTTCAACTGCGACAAATCCAACGGTAGTGTACGACACTTCTGGTGTTTATACGGTGACTTTGATTGCTATTAATCTAATCGGAAACGATACCGTTACCAGTACAGTTACGGTCAACACCATTCCGACCGCAGGATTCACCACTAAAGTAAGTAACGACACAACCATCACCTTTACCAATACCTCTGTAGGGGCAACCTCCTACAGCTGGGCATTTGGAGACGGCGACAGTAGTTTCGTAGCTAACCCGATTCATGATTATCCGGCCTTTGATAGCATTTACACCTACACCGTGATTATGCAGGCAACCAATGCATGTGGGGTGGTCAGTGATACTCAATTTGTATCTATAATAACCGACCCTAAAGCTAAGTTTGTAGCAACACCCACTACTGGTTGTGCTCCGCTCACGGTGAAATTCACCAATACTTCTACGCCAAACGCACTTACATTTTTGTGGCGTTTTCCTGGAGGAACCCCGGATACTTCGATTGCGAAAAATCCATTGGTAGTATACTCTACTCCAGGTACCTATCCAGTGACCCTAATTTCCATTAATCCATCAGGTCGTGATACCTTCACTCGGATGAATTATATCGTGGTAAATACGACCCCAGCCGCAGGATTTAATAACTCGGCCAATGGACTTACGGTAACCTTTACCAACACGACCACTGGAGCAACCAGTTATGCTTGGGATTTTGGTGATGGCGGGACTAGTGTTGAAGCTAATCCTGTGTACACTTACGCTATAGAGGGCACCTACACGGTTACCTTGAGTGCAAGCAATGCTTGTGGAACAGTAACAAAGCCACAAACCATAACGGTTGCCTTATCACCATCAGCAGGCTTTACAGTTTCGAATAATTCGGGTTGTGCGCCATTTGCGGTACAATTCACGAATACTTCCAGCGCCAATGCGACCAGCTATGATTGGCAATTCCCAGGCGGCAACCCAGCTAATTCTTCGGCACAGAATCCGCCGAGTATTTCCTATGATGTGCCTGGAACATATACCGTCACGCTTACCGCTTCTAATATTGCCGGAAGTAGCACCTTTACCCAGACTGTAGCAGTTACCCCTGATCCATCTGCAAATTTCACCTCAACGGTTTCTGGTCTTGCTGCCACCTTTACCAATACTTCTACAAATGGTACCACATACAGTTGGGCATTTGGGGACGGCAACAGCAGTAGCGACCCCAACCCAGTACACAGCTATCTTGCAGATGGAATGTACACCGTAATATTGACGGCAATTAACGAATGTGGCACAAGCACATTTACCCAAACCGTTCTGATCTCTACGGAGCCGGGAGCAGGTTTTTCCATAAGTACAACCAGCGGATGCGCAGTATTGACGGTTAATTTTACGGATATTTCTTCTGGAAATCCAGTAGGCTGGGCCTGGGATTTCCCTGGCGGAACTCCGAGTAGCTCTACCCAGCAAAACCCTACTGTCCAGTATTTCACCTCAGGAGTCTATGATGTGACTTTAATAGTTACTTCAATCGGGGGTAGTACTAGTTCGTTTACGCAGCCAAGTATTGTCACCGTGAATGGCGCCCCCAACGCTGGGTTTACCTCAAGCGTAAGCGGATCTACAGCCAATTTTACCAATACCTCCACGAATGCTACCTCATACATCTGGAATTTTGGGGATGGCAGCAATAGCATGGATATAAGCCCGGATCATGCTTATGCTAATGATGGGATTTACACCGTTTCGCTTTCTGCAACAAACAACTGTGGTACGACCATTTTTGAACAAACAGTTACCATTGCTACACCACCTATTGCAGGCTTTAGCTTTAGCGGCGCTACAGGTTGTGCACCGTTTACGGTTCAATTTACCAATACTTCAAGTAGCAACGCAGGTACTTTGACTTGGAATTTTCCTGGCGGCTCACCGGCTGCTTCAACTGTAGAAAATCCGAGCGTAACCTGGAATACAGCAGGAGTATATGTTGTTACACTGACGGCCTCAAATCCTTCAGGTAGCAATACCAGTACGGCTACTATTACGGTAAATGCAGGTCCTACTGCAGGCTTTACTTATCAGATTGGAGGGCTTACAGCGGTATTTGATAATGTTTCTACAAACGGCAGTTCGTATGTTTGGAATTTTGGTGACGGATCCGCTCCAAGTTCAGAAGCAAATCCTAACCATAGCTATACTCAAGTAGGGACTTATGTGGTCACCTTGAGCACGACGAATGAATGTGGAACGGTAACCGTTACACAAACGGTTGTAGTGGAAGGCAATCCGCCAGTTCCAGCCATTAGTGCCAGCAGTGAAAGTGGTTGTATACCATTCTCCGTTCAATTCACCGATCAATCTGCCGGTGTTCCAACAGCTTGGACCTGGACTTTCCAAGGTGGAACTCCAAATGCCAGTACGCAACAAAACCCAGTAGTATTGTATAACACGCCGGGTACGTATGACGTAAAGTTGGAAGTGACGAATGCTTTTGGGCCTTCTTTGAAAGTATTCCCAGCGTTCATTACAGTAGAGGCCGCTCCAACGGCTGGCTTCACATTTGTTGCGAACCAAACAACGGTGGCGTTTACGAGCACGTCTCAAAATGCATCTGCTTATACCTGGAATTTTGGTGATGGAAGCTCAAGCAACGAAGAAAACCCAAGCCACACGTACACCAACCCAGGTACCTACACCGTTTCGCTAGCCACCTCAAACAATTGTGGTACCACAATTATTGAGCAAACAATTACAATTACTTCTGGCACAGGTGAAGCCACATGGATTGAAGGTTTCCGTCTTTTCCCAAACCCGAATACAGGAGTCTTTACCTTGGAAATGAATGGATTGCCGCAAGACGAAGTGGAATTCGTTCTGTTCAATGCCCTTGGCCAGTATATCAAACGCGAAACGGCTGATTTCGGTACGGGATCAATGCTCCACACTTTTGACTACGGAGATCTTGCAGCAGGGGTATATACCCTTCGGATTCAAGCTGCCGGACAAGCGATGTTTGTTAAAGTATTGGTAGGTAAATAGTGCTTTGCGAAATTTATTTCGCCATTAAATTACAGCGAGCTGCTCTGATTTTCAGAGCAGCTCGCTTTTTTAGGAACGCGGCACCAATAACTTAGCGTAAAAGGCTTGCTTACCTTCGCCAGGAATTCTCACCTTTTTTTATCCAATCTATGCGCCAGCAAATAGTAGCCGGAAACTGGAAAATGAACAAAACCCTTGAAGAAGGGGTCGAACTAACCAGGGCAATTTTAGAGAAAGTAGAAAAGCCAAATGGCCTTGTAGTTATATCGCCACCATTTCCTTACTTGCGAGAGTTGAGTAAAATGCTCAAAGTGCGCAAATACTTTCATCTGGCGGCACAAAACTGTCATCATGAAGAGAAAGGTGCATATACAGGTGAAGTGTCGGCAGATATGATTGCATCAGTGGGCTGCGAATTCGTCATCATTGGTCACTCTGAACGACGTCAATATTTTAAAGAAAAGAATGATGTGCTGGCCGCTAAGGTGAATCTTTCTTTGGCTCGCGGGATGCGACCAATCTTTTGCTGTGGTGAACCTTTGCATATTCGTGAAGTAAATACCCATGTCGGATATGTAGCAAAGCAATTGAAAGCCAGCCTTTTCCACTTAAAGGAGGAAGATTTTAGAAAGGTCGTCATTGCCTACGAGCCCATTTGGGCGATAGGCACTGGTCGTACGGCTACCAGTCAGCAAGCCCAAGACATGCACCATGCTATCCGTGTATTGGTTGCAAAGAAATATGGAAAAAATGTGGCAGACTTAACGCCCATTCTTTACGGGGGCTCTTGCAATGCTCAAAATGCTGGAGAAATCTTTGCACAACCTGATGTGGATGGAGGACTTATTGGTGGTGCCGCGCTCAAAGCTGACGATTTTGCAGTAATAATAGCAGCTTTGAAAGTAACTGGTTAGGCCGTTTGACTTTTGCCACTAATTTGCACAAATTAATACAAGCTTGTTATCCAAATTAGTGTAAATTAGTGCAATTAGTGGCAAAAAATACTTGGAGGCTAAGTTGTTACCTTTGAGATAAGATCGGTTATAAAATTAGGCGAGTTGAAAACTTCGATTTATCGAGTAGTCACGCTATCTCTACCTTCAAAAATTAGGACAAGCATAGCGCTGTTTGCCAAGTTTACGATTTTTCAGTTTTTTAGCGGAGCCTTTTTTGCCTGCTTTTTTGGCCGATTTGTGTGCTTTGGCAGCTTTCCCCGTTGTCGAGGCTTTTGCCTTGACCCTTGTGTTTAAAAGCGACGATGCTGACGCTGCCTCAATTTGTGTGGCCTTATGCTCAGTTTTAACTTGCAGAGGTACTTCTGATGCCACTGTTTTAGCAGCAACGTTCAACTTTGGCCCGACAGCTTTTATGGGCACTGGAGTAGACTTTGGTGCGACCGGAATTGCCTTAACTTTGGCTTTAATCGCTATGTTAGATTTTATTGAAGCCGGCAAGTTGTCTGTAGACTTTGCAGAGGAGGGTAGCCAGGCGTCTTCGCCTTTGCTTTTGTCCGCATACACAGGTTCAGAAGCGGCCACCGCTGAAATGGGGGCTGGTGGCGGAGCAAAGGTTACACGTACCACATCTCCAATCCCAAAATCATTTTCAAGCGAAGCCAATACGTCCTTGTCCGAAGCTGCAGTGGTTTTGTACACTACTGTTGTGTAAGCGTATTTTTCGTCAATGTGGGTAGATTCCACAGGGCTTTGTGCATTGGCATTCATGTCAATAGCCAGCATAAATAATACCGGGATTGCAACATGTTTGCCGAAATTCAAGATAGTGTTCATGATAAAAAAGATTATAAATTATGAATTTTGAACCATTTGATAAGCCGTGACACTTTTTGAAGAAGCGTCACGGCTTGTTCAATTATTTAGAAGGATTGGTCTGCGTTTTTTGACGCTTTTCCTGATCTATGATTTTTTTGTAGAGGTTTTTATCCTCAATGATTTGCTTCAATGACTTGCGCCAAAGCGGATCTTCATCCAGGATACCTGTGATTTTTATTTCAGTTCGGCGGTTCATCTGGTGTTCGTTTTCAGCACAAGATTGACCATCATCGCAGCGGTTCACAAGTTGAGTTTCGCCATAACCTTTCGAGGTAATCTTTTCGAAATCAATGCTTTGAGAAGTTACCAAGTAGTCTACTGCGGATTTTGCACGCTTGTCTGAAAGCGATAAATTATAGTCATCGCTACCACGAGCATCCGTGTGTGAGCCTAACTCGACTATAATACCCGGGTTGTCTTTCAAAAACACGGCAAGTTTATCTAAGGTATTGGCAGCTTCCGGGCGAATGGCCCATTTGTCGAAGTCGTAATAAATATTATTCAACTGGAAGCGCTTGCCAATCTGAATCGAATCGAGATCAACTGTGCCAAGGAAGTGGCCTATTTCATTGCCATGGGTCATAATCGGAACCAAATCTGGTTCTTTTATACCCATGCCATCCACACAAAGAATACAGCCATTCACATTCACATAAACTTCAACACGACGATTGAGGTAGCCTTGTTTGCGAACTAGCATAGTATAGTGGTTGCCTTCAGCGAAGGAAAAGTTGAATGCTGACTTCGGCAAACGCTCAATAGTCAATTCCTGCTGCTGCGTGGTGTTGTTGTAAATCTCGATCTTACAATCACGAAGTGTATTGATAGGATCGTGCTCGTAGGCTTTGTCAAATATCGTAATGTCAAACACATAGCCAGGTTTGCGCTCCATACCCAAATCAGCAGTCAGGGTACCCTCAAGATGTGTGACGACCACTTCTTGATCAAAATAAGTTGGCTTTTCTGCCAAAACTTGATAGCGCGCCACTTTTGGCACCGTTAAGGAGTAGGTGCCATTAGCATCGGTTTCAGTTTGGGCAAGTGAAGTAATCATCATGTCATCAAAGACCGTGACCGTGACTTGATTGAGCGGATTGCCAGACACTTGGTCATAAACTTTTCCTTCAACCGTAATGGTTTCAGGCGCTTTCACGTTTTTCATGGAAATCTGAGCCGATAAAAATATCGGAACGCAGATTAAGAGGCTGAGAAGTGAGATTGAGTTACGCATGGAATGATCAGTTTTTGAGTTTTGTGGAGGATGATTAAAAATGTTCAGATGAAACATAGACGTGCTAATGCTATGCCAGTCTTGTAAAACTTTTTCGTTTAACAAGAATTTAATGCTTTTTTGTTACCTAGCGTTAACATGTTTTTAGTAACTAAGCCCAGATGCTGTGACTTATTACCGCCCAGACCGTCGCAGTCTGGGGAGCTCGAATTATCTATTGATAATCAAGTTTTTAGAAAAAAAGCTAAGGTGATTTATTCGCCAAGTAAAGGATTGGGGGGAGTAGTCGTTTGGCGCGGTATAATGCCTGATATTAGTTACATAACTACATTAAATATACGTTTTTACACCTAAAAGCACTGTTTCCCTCGTTTGTTTTGAAATGAAGGAGATGTTTTAATAAAAAAAATATTTTATTTCTAATATATATTTTTCAATTCGCACTCCTTTTTTGAGAATCTGGCAAAATGGAGGCATAATCCGAGTGCTTTAGTTCCCCTCGCCCCAACGGTAGGTGGGCAGATCAAATCCAGCCAAATCCAGCACACGATCAATTACAGTTGCTGCAATAGCCTCTACCCCGATTGGGTTGGAATAAAACGAAGGACAAGCTGGGCAGATGATGCCACCAGCCTCGGTCACGATTTTCATGTTATTGATATGAATCAAACTCAATGGGGTGTCGCGAGTAAGCAGAATCAGGCGGCGGCGCTCCTTTAAAATGACATCTGCAGCGCGGGTCACCAGATCATTGCTGATGCCGGTAGCTACCCTGGCTAACATGCCCATAGAGCATGGACATACGATCATGGTTCCGTATTTAGCCGAACCAGAGGCAAAAGGCGCGTGAAAATTATTTTTTTCGTAGAAATCAAACTGCTGATATGCAGAGAAGTCCGGACTGCCGAGTTCAAGTTCCCAATTGATGCGGGCGTTATCCGAGAGAACCACACCGACTTTCTCCCACTGATCTTCCAAAAGTAAAAGTCGGTCAAGTAAAACTTTGGCATAAACGGCCCCAGAAGAGCCTGTGATGGCGATGACGAGTTTCATAGTACTTGAAACACAAAATAAGGCAGGTGGTTTGAAACGCTGCTCAAAACAACGTCCCCTCCTTCCTAGGCGGAACTGCCCCAATATGCTTGTAGGCCTTTTCTGTAGCGGTTCGGCCCCTGGGAGTACGCTGAATGAATCCTTCCATAATTAAGAATGGCTCATGTACCTCTTCTATCGTGCCAGCCTCTTCTCCAACGGCAGTAGCGATGGTGGTGAGTCCTACTGGCCCACCTTTGAATTTATGAATGATGGTGGTTAGGATCCGAATATCCATATCGTCCAGGCCGGATTCATCGACATCAAGTGCAGAAAGTCCGTAACGGGCAATCTCCACATTTACAGAACCATCGCCTTTAATTTGAGCAAAGTCACGGATGCGCCGAAGTAAAGCATTGGCAATGCGCGGTGTGCCACGACTACGCCGGGCAATTTCGTGCGCACCTTCATCAGAGATAGGAATTTCAAGAATGGCTGCGGAACGATGAAGAATGCGTTCCAAAGTTGGCACATCATAATAATCAAGGTGGCAGGTAATACCAAATCGAGCGCGAAGCGGTGAGGTTAGCAACCCCATACGGGTGGTTGCACCAATGAGCGTGAAGGGATTGAGGGTGATCTGGATGCTCCGGGCGTTTGGCCCAGAATCGATCATGATGTCAATCCGATAATCCTCCATGGCAGAATATAGATACTCTTCTACCACAGTATTCAGGCGGTGAATTTCATCAATGAATAGTACATCTCCTGGATCCAGATTGGTGAGCAAGCCTGCTAAATCTCCAGGTTTTTCTAGTACTGGACCGGAGGTGAGTTTGAGGCTCGCCCCAATTTCGTTGGTGATAATATGCGAAAGTGTCGTTTTTCCCAATCCTGGAGGCCCATGAAGCAATACGTGGTCCAGCGCATCACCGCGTTGTTTGGCTGCTTGGATGAAAATCTGGAGGTTGTCCACAATTTTACGTTGACCACTAAACTCTTCTAAGAGCTTGGGTCTCAGGGCTTTTTCTACGACTTTTTCTTCGCCGCCCGCAGATTCGGTTGCTAGTGTTTTTGACAAAGTTGATTTTTGAATTGGATCATGGCTCATAAAAGCCTCCGCAAAATTCAAATATTTTGTGTTGAAATAAAAATAAATTCACACAAATCAAAGTGTTGAACTGAAAGTGCCTTACTTCTGCGGTTAAATTTTAGCAAATCATCTCGTATGCACAATTTGCCAATCACCTTAACTCCGTCTTATCTTCGCCGCTATGGAAGTTTTACCGACCACAAATTTTCAACCCGACTTGATTGTAGCTGGTTTTCGACTTGGCGAACCCGTAATAGCATTAACCAGTTTATTCGTTTCGTTGGTCTGTTTTTACGCTTGGGTACGCTTAGGGAGACCGACTAAGCAGGATGATACCCTAAAGCTTTCTCGTATTTTTTTCTTGCTCATGGCGGTTTCAACCTTTATAGGCGCAGTGGCGGGGCATATTTTTTTATA
This sequence comes from Chitinophagales bacterium, assembly GCA_038327555.1. Lineage (GTDB taxonomy): Bacteria > Bacteroidota > Bacteroidia > Chitinophagales > Saprospiraceae > M3007. Next base: position 68 of record JBBQLD010000115.1, on the reverse strand, counting down.
TTGCCTTCCCTTTATTGTCAAAGCCCCGGGCTGGTTATTGGGCATGGTGGCCGTTTCTGCACTTGAAC
>JBBQLD010000114.1:0-11115 GCA_038327555.1 Chitinophagales bacterium | reverse complement strand
AACGATGTTTGGTGGGGCCATCAAAAATCGAAAATCATGTAATCTGCATTCGTCAATCAAAATACCCCAGAAAAAATTCGGGATGTCTCCCATTAATCCAAAAAAACCCGCTCTACAGCTTCAAGCCATAGGGCGGGTTCGTAATATCTTGCGTCTCAAAAGTACCTGAATGCTATTAATGCCGGACAGAAGAAGCACAAATTTTGACCTTTTCCGTGGCATTGCAACGGCTTTAACCGCCAGTACAGTTACCGCTTTAGCATAAACCTGGCCACTTCTCTTTCTCCGTTCCCAGTCACAATTTCCAAGAAATAAAGCCCAGCAGGTAATTCATTTATCAAAGGAATAGCTTGAGCGTCACCGCTTGCGGTTATCGAAAGCGATTGAACACGCATCCCGCGGCTGTCCAAAATCTGCATATTCAAATCTTCTCCATTCCAGCGCGATAAATCAGCAAAAAGTTCGCCGTTTGTAGGGTTCGGGAAAAGGGAGATGCCTTGTTGTAAATTTTCTGATAAAGTCGTTTCCGAACTCCGATTGCTGCTCGGCGTTACACCAATCGGGCAATAGAATGTGTTGAGGTGGGCAGCATAAAAATTCTGGGTGACCAGGCGTGACGTAATATTTATAAACGTTGGATTCGCCTGAGCGGGCAGGGTGTACTCAAACACATCGGATTGGCCATTCGCAATACTGTCCGTTGTAGATTTGAACCGGATGGAATAGAAAGGCGAATAGTTCGGGTTGCGCACGGCGTATTTTCTACCATCTGGAGCCGTATACGTGGACAAATTGGCTGGCTCCATAGCGGTAATGCCATTAGGTAATTGAATAGCAGTGTAGATTAACTTGGAAGCGCAGCTGTTCGTCACCCGAATACGGTAGGTTCGATTTTGTTTTCCATCAGCCGTAATGCCGAGCAGATCGTATTTAATGCAACCTATGATTTTTGTATCGCAGGGCAGTTCATCACGCACCGTTACATTAAAGCAACAATTCGCCATTGAACCACAGCGGTCTACTACGGAATAGCATACCGGTGTAGTACCTACCGGGAATCCGGCTCCAGAGGCAGGGCCAGCCGTCAGGATCAGGGTGCTCCCAACACAATCGCAATCACTTGAAACCAGGGGCAAATTGTACGTCACTGGAACTGAACCAGAGCCTGGTGTGGTAGAAACGCTTACGGGCTGCGGACAAATCAAACTAATGGAGGAGCCGGAAGGTATGGCATACTGCAAGGTGTAGGTCACCAGTGTATCACAGCCGCCATTTATACTGGGCACGAGGAGTGTGACGGTACCTGGCTGGGTATAAGTTTGTCCGCCGAGTGTTATGCTTTCACCTTCGCAGAATTCCAGCGTTTCGGACTTCGTTGGTGCAGGCGCAAACTGAAGGGTATAGGTCACGAGGGTGTCGCATCCTCCTCCCGTTCCAGGTATTGTACTGAGTACTGTTCCAGGCTGGCTGTAGGTTTGGCCGCCAATATCCACAGATCCGCCTGGGCAGAATTGAATGGTCTGTGCCAGTGTTGGCGCGGGTAACCATTCAAGCGTATAGGTGACTAAAGTATCGCACCCACCTGTAATAGAGGGAACGGGCGCCTGCACGATATCAGGTTGCATATAAGCTTGTCCATTTAGCACAACAGATGTGCCAGGGCAAAACTGAATGGTTTCGCTTTTTTCAGGCTGAGTCAATAAGTCGATGGAGACATAAGCTACGGTATCACAGCCGAATCCAGCGCTATATAGCGTGTCCGTAAATGAAATAGACTGGGTATACACGATCCCGTTGAATACGACTGAATCGCCAGGGCAGAGGTCAAAATGAATGTTGCGGAAAGGCAGTGGCAACTGGGTAATGAAATAGAAGACAATGGTATCACAAGTTGTGATAGAAGGCACCGTATCGCGTACCAGGCCTGAATCTTCATAGACTACACCGTTGATGGTTACGGTCGAAAATGGGCAAATATAAACGATCTTGACTTGCTCTTCATACGGCAGCACACTGATGAAAAATGTGGCCGAAGTGTCACAGTCGGTTCCTACACCAGGAATTATTTTTTGAAAAGTCCCGACTTGATTAAAGATGAATCCTCGCACAGTAACTGACTTTCCTGGACAAAATGCTGCACTAGCACTGATGAATGCAATTTGCCGCACCACAACATTAATCGTGTCTACTTGTCTAAATCCACAAGCATCCGTCACGGTTACACGGTATTGTCCACTGAAGTTTATGGTAGTTGTTTGTGTAGGAGCACCATTAGACCATTGATATTTAATATAGCCTGCTCCTGCATCTAAAACAGTGGTTTCATTGGAGCAAATGTTTTGATCAGCGCCCAGATTAAGCGTTGGAGACGTCGGCAATTGGATAACAATGCTGTCTACATTATTCGTGTAATTACATTCTCCAATTTCAGCAAACGGAAAGTCATTGAGCGAATATGGAGTGCTGAAAGTGCCAGGGTCGTTTATTACAGCAAATATTTGAGCGCCGTTTTGCAAGGCAGTCAGGCCAAATAAACTTTCCAAATTCAGCAAAATCTGCGAGCTACAACTATCTAAAACGCTTACAGGGATTGAATCGTGAACAATGGTAGCTAATATATTCGCATCTGTGGTGAATGGATTAGCATCATAAAAGGTAATGTTCAACCCGTCTGTTATAGGATCTCCATTGAGGTCACAATAATTAAGGCTTAATTGAACCTTGCCATTTATGCAGTTAATGCCTTCGATATTGACTACAAAATCATTGTCTTCCGGACAAGGATCAGGGATGGTACAATCCGGGCAGACCATGTTTTCTTCCAGGGTATTTGTAGTCCAGTTTACATTTGAATTGGTTGGGACAGCAGTACTGATAAGCTGTTTTAGGGTTATGGGGGTTATAATCGGATTGGGGACTTCGGAAGATTCAAGTTCAAGACTGTCAACCAACTGACAAGAATCGACCATCGAGCCGTCCGCGAGCAATTTCCAAAAAAAGACATCTGAATTCCCTGTAGAAGAAATACCCGTAAAGTACAGTGAGTCAGCTGCTGAAACGGCCAGATTGGGTGCTAGACTACTTTCATCTGTGAATCCCTGGGTAATTCGTTTTGACCAGACTGGAATTCCGTTTTTATCGAGTTTGTGTACTACGTGTTCATTGTCAAGTCTATTTCCGTACACGATATAACCATCAGGAACACTCAGTAGTTTTAGCACACTTGAATAAACTGAATATCTGCGCAGCCACAGGATATTGCCATCCAGGTCCGTTTTTTGAACATAAAAACGATACCCGCCTGAAGCGGAGTCTGAGCCTATGTATGCGGAAACGAGTGCATCGCCATCTGCAACCAGATCACGACCGTACTGATCACCTTGTTCCATGCTATCTTGGTGGCTTAATTGGGCCCAAATGGGCATTCCATTGACGGGGTCAAAACGCGCAAGCAGTACCCGACGTGCCATAGAAGAGGAGTCATGATTGCCAATTGCCCAACCCAGTCCAAATAATGAACCATTTACGCTCACCATCTTGTTAAGTTTGTCACTGGAAATATGCTCGTAACGACTTGCAAATGCGGGCAAAATGTTGCCCGTTGCACGGTCTAAATCAAGGATCTCAATATCCGTTTCACCATTGGCTAAAATTGGGTTTTGATAATATACAAAACTGCCTCCAGCCGTTTTTTCCAGAATACCACCAGCCGTTGGGTTATTGCTAGAGATTGGGTGAGCCCACAAAACAGTATTGGCAACTGGGTCGTATCGGAAGACAAAACCTCGTCTTGATCCTGCAAATTGGGTTTGCGTACCACAGCCAACAATCATTCCCTCAGAATCTTCAATGATTTCCGATGGTGTGATGGGCTCAAATTGGCTAATTTGGAACTCTCGCATCCAAATGACTTCGCCTGCCAAATTTGTTTTTTGAAGGAAGGTTTTGTTTCCTGATCGGCCTGCAAGGTAGAGGTTTCCATCGCTGCTTTTAGCCAAGACAGTGCCGTATTCGGCTCGGCCTTCAAGGCCTAAGGTTTTAAAAAAAGTAGATGCTGGGCAATCGGGATTTTGGCTAAAAGCCAAGGCGTTGTGCAAGAGAAAAGCTAACACAACCACGGTTCGGGTGGATTGAAAAAACATAGGATGATAAACTAGTTAAGATGTTGTTTGCTGACGTTAGGGCAAACGTAATGAACTTGGCCTTGCTATGGAGCAGAAAAACCTGATATGTCGGCAACCCGAATGTTTAAGTTTCGAAACCGTACCCAAAGCAGGGTAGATCAATTTGGTCAAATGCCTTCATTCATCTATAAAGTAGGCGGTTTTAGCGATATGGCGTTTTGTCTGACAATTATAGCAAAATGGACTTCGTTTTATTCGAAACTAAACCTACTTCCATATCATGAAAAACATCCTGATTCCGTTGGCTTTTGCCCTATTATATGCCAATTGTACTACCCTTGAATTTGAACAGCCTTTGCCAACCCATGGGCAAGAAATGAAAACACTTCCGCGCAATCTTGTGGGAATTTATCAAAGCATCCAAGATTCCGGCAACCTCGTCCAGTCGTATCAGCGCATCGTTTTTGTTCCTAAAAACGCAACATGGGAGCTGTATACCCAAGCCTTTATCCTGGTTGCTACGCTCGATACTACAAAAGAGGCAATCGTTAGAAACGACTCTCTTTTTGGGGTAGAATCGGACACGAGTAGCCCAAAATTTGCTTTTATGGTCAAGCGCACCGGCGATCGATATCTCGCCACGCCCAAGTTGCGCTATCACGTTGATCTTCCAAAGGGGAAATTTGTATTATACGATGAAGAAACAGGAAACCCATCTGATCACACCCTGATTCTGCGTAAACTAGGTGATGTATATTACTTCAACATGAAGGAAGCGGGTGCAAAATATTGGCAAACGATCACCCTCCAGCAAACCCCTGAGGGTATCCGATTCCAATACCTTAGTTCACCGCTTGGAAACAACCCCGATTTTCCATTTGCTACCCGAGAAGTTGTAGGAACTACTGCAGGTGGAATCCCAGATACCAGCAGAATTGCGAACCCTACCGATGTGGAACTGGAAAAGTATAGGCAGAATGCCATTTTGGTGCATAGTGAAGACCTTTTGCGGGTGAAAGAGCAGAAATAGCCCTTTTTTTAAAAAAGATGGTTTGCAATGGTTGCTTTCGGTGTTTACACTGAAAGCAACCATTGCCATTTAAAGACAATTGACTAATGCTTATAGCCGACGTTTTCACACAATCAGATACAGATGCACCAACAATTCCTCATACATTGTCGTCTGAAATAGCCCCCCTACTAATTTTTGGTTTCTTTCACTACACTAAGATTTACATCAACTTATTCCAAATTGCATGAGACAGATCCTTACGCTGTGCCTCTTTTGGTCTTTAACGACCACACTTTTAGCCCAACAAACCATTCGACAAGACGACCCGCCTCAATCCTACGCACCCAGTGTATCGAAGGGCGAATTATTGGGAATAATCCCTGCTTTGCGCGATCTAAAACCGCAGATCGCCCCAGATCATATTCCCCGGAAATTGGCGCAAAAGCGCAATTACTTCCCAACCAACAAAATTAACAACCCCAATTCGCTCCCTCAAGACGGCGATCCACTTGCTAAAAAAAGTACAGATAGTCGGGAAAGTGGACCGGAAATCATCCCTGGCTTCAACTTTGAAGGAAATCGTGACGTAAGTGGGATCTCTCCGCCTGACCCTTCAGGCGACATCGGCAAAAATCACTATGTACAGATGACCAATGCTTCTGGAGGTTCATCCTTTCAAGTTTGGGATAAATTGACAGGTCAATCTGTGTTCGGCCCAATCCTAAGCAGCACTTTTTGGAATACAATCGGTACTGGTAGTATCGGCGACCCGATCGTCCAATATGATCATGATGCTGAACGCTGGCTCATCATGGAATTGCAGGGCTTTTTTACCAATGAACTTTTAATTGCAATTTCTGACAATAGTGATCCAACCGGCGGCTGGAAAGCTTACCGATTCCAGACTTCAGGCTTTTGCGATTACCCTAAATTGTATGTTTGGTCAAATGCGTATTTTATTACAGCGAATGAAATCACGAACAGCAACCAATGTACGGGCTATGCACTGAACCGCGCGTCCATATTAGCAGGTGAGCCAACGTTTGATCTCTATCGTTTTATAATGCCCAACTATCAAGCTATTGGGTATCAGCCAGCAACGGGTGCAGACTGGGAGGGAGGGCCGCCACCGCCTGCTGGAAGCCCAGGCTATATTTTCCGAGTGTACGATGATGCTTGGGATGGTGGTCAAGACCATATTCAAATCTGGGAAGTAAATGTAGACTGGAACAATCCCGGGCAAAGCAATATTACAGGCCCGGACAAAATATTCCCAACACCCTTTGAAACTAGAGTGTGTTGGGGGGCTTCACTTTCGTTTGATTGCATCGAACAGCCCAATCCGAGTGCACCCCGAATTACAGCACTTCAAGATATTATCATGTATCGCGCGCCATATCGAAATTACGGCACTTATGAATCTGTGGTTTTCAACCACGTTTCCGATGTTTCGGGTCAAGTAGGGGAAGGTGGTGACGCAGCCGTGCGCTGGTACGAACTCCACAAACAAGGCGGTTCCGATTGGCAATTATACCAGGAGGGAACATACGCGCCAGACCTGATTACCAACCGCTTCATGGGAACGCTTTGTACCGACGAAGCTGGGAATATTGCGCTTGGATATACTGGAGCTAGCCAGTTTCTCAACCCAGGGCTCTACATTACCGGAAGGCGGCCAGGTGACCCGCTTGGCGAAATGCCGGTAGAAGAATACACGCTTATTCCTGGCGAAGCGAGTCACACGATTGATAGCCGCTGGGGCGATTACAGCAATATGAGTGTAGACCCGGAAGATGGTAGAACTTTTTGGTTTACAGGAGAATATCAACCTGCAGGTGTGCCTTGGGGGACACGTATTGGCTCCTTTAAAATCCAGGTGGATACCTATGACGTTAAGCCGATAACCTTGATTTCTCCCGTCCCTTCCGCTTTATTGGGCAACGGCGAGCAAGTAAAAGTTAAAATAGCGAACAAGGGCCTTGTAGATGCATCGGGCTTTACGGTGGCGTTGTATTTCGAAGGAAATCTTGTGGCCACCGAGAACGTACCCACCACCATTCAATCTGGAGCATCTGTGGATTTTACCTTCGCGGCAACGGTGAATATGCCTGTGGTAGGCGTGGATTATAATATTCGAATTGTAACCCAGTATGGGCCTGATCAGTTCACCCGAAATGATACGTTGGATGCAGTAATTCAAAAACTTACCTCTAATGATGTGGCTATAGTAGGCAAATACAACTTGCCTGGTCTGGTCTGTGGTTCGAAAACTGATTTTGGCATCATTATTAAAAATGCTTCAGGTCTTCCAATGCAGAGTGCAAAAGTCCATTGGCGTATAAATACTCAGCCAGTTAATGTTTATAATTGGACGGGTAATTTGGCGCCTGGAGCAAAAGACACAATTGATTTTCAAGCAACAGGGATTCAAAACGGCCTCAACGGCCTCAAACTATTTACCAGCCAGCCTAATGGAGTACCAGACGAGCGGACTTCAAATGACAGTTTGCCGGCCATAAAATTTTATGGCAACCTTGATGGTACTTACCTGGTCGCTGAAGCGCAAACTACTTTCGGGGTATTGGCTTGGGAGCTTAGAAGCCAAACCAATGTACTGCTTGCTTCAGGTGAAATGAGCGCGGGTCAAATCTATGCCCAAGTTTGCAGCGATGACAATACTTGCTACCGTGTAATACTAAAATCATCAACCTTTAGCTGGCAGGGCCAATTCCGTTTGTACGATATTTTTGGAAAGGTGCTGGTGGAAGCATTTGCAGCAAACGAAGATCCACAAATTTTCAACATCTGTACACCTGCTCGTCAGCAAGTTGATGTGGGGGCTATGGCTCTGGCTTCGCCAGTTTCAGGTCCAAACCTCTCCACCACAGAGCCCATCAAAATACGCTTACGTAACCTTGGTCTTACCGATCAATCCGGGATACAAGTATCCTACCGTATGAATGGAGGAGCTTTAAAAACGGAGGTTTTCCCAGGAGTCGTCACTGCTGGTGCGACGATTGAGCACACCTTTGCTACTACGGAAGACTTGAGTACTCTGGGCGCAAATTACAATTTTGAATTGAGTGCCACGGTCGCCGGGGATCAACAGCTCAATAATGACATAGTGCTGGCTACGGTTAGAAACCGAGCACTTCGGGAGTTAGAAATTACCAGTGTGCGTTCCATTCAGACTTGTAACAACCCGGACAATTCCTTCATCGGCGTTACAGTAAGAAATAATGGTTTGGGCGATAATCATGATTTTGATTTACAGATAACAGCAAATGGCGTTGCACAGCCAGCCGTTTTCAACGCACTGGCTATCGCTCCAGATGCCTCAGTTGAAATAAACGTTTTTTTGCAAGGACTTCAATTTGGGGCGAATACCATAGCACTTGACCTGACAAACGTGGACGGCCAGGGAGAAGATCAGCAACCTGGCAACGATCTTGGAAATATTTCCTTTTCAATATCACCTACAGGCTTCCCAGTGCAATTATCCTTTAGCACAAATCAAAATCCGGAGCAAAACACCTGGGAGGTACGGGACGACCAAAACAATATGGTAGCTTCTGGAGGCCCCTATCCAGGAACCTTTAGTTTCTATGCCGAAGAGCTTTGCCTGGAAAAGGACAAATGCTATATATTTCACTTATTTGATTCGGCAGGCGATGGTATGGAGGGTGGCTTTGTGAATATTTATTCCCCGAGCGGAGCTTCTTATTGGATCTATCCGGGTGGTAATTTTGGGACTAAAATTTCAGCTCCATTTTGCGCCACCGAACTGTGCTTGGGCTTTTCAGTTGAGGCTACGGTTGAATGTCCTTCCGCAACCAATGGCAACACAATTCTAGCTATGCCAAGCAATGGGACGCCACCTTATCAGTTTGTACTGGACGGAATCATCTTCCAGTCAGACCCATTGTTCACCAATTTGAATCCGGGTTTTCACTATCTTAATTGCTTCGACAACAATGGCTGTGCAACAGAGCAGCTCATTGACTTATGCTCGGTAAGTACCTCAGAACCCGGCCAATTGCGCAGTCTGAAAGTATCACCAAATCCAACCAGCGGTATGGCAATCATTGAGTTGCCAGCCCTCGAAGGCGAACAATCGCTTAATTGCGAAGTACTGGATGCGAAGGGGAAACTTATCCAAATAGCCCGCTTGGTTCGTTGGGACAATACCCTGCGTAGTATGGTTATTTTGGACAATCAACCTGCTGGAATCTATTTTCTGAGGGTTAAGGGCCTTGCGCATCCTTTGACGGCTAAATTGGTGAAGAAGTAATCATGTACTCGTCAATCTAACTACTTTATTTGGCCTCCATTCTGGGGGGCAAAAGGTTGTCGATAGAAAAACAAACAAACTTTAATTTTATTCGGATGCTAAACCTCATAGGTTTTTAAAACCTATGAGGTTTTTCTCCAAATAAAACGAAATAAAATTTTACCCTATTCTTGGTCTAAACCATTATAGCACCCCCCCCGAATTTTTACACTTGCTAAAAATTTAACGCTATTCACGTCGATTTTTTTGAGCCTACTCGAAACTTGGCACGATTTTCGGAATAAGCATAATTAGAAAGGGCTAACATTTGATTGGTTAATTGTTTTCAGGGTTATGTTGTAAGCCGCCAAGTCGTAAAGACTTGGCGGCTTTTTTTTACCCGCCGAAGCCTTGGCGTAGGCGGGTGCCCGCAGTAAACAAAACTGACTGCTTTTTCAGGATTTAGAAACCTCCGAGGCCTCCAAACTAAAATAAAGCCCGCTGCCCCATTTAGCGGGGCAGGCCTATTATTCACTATATTCGCCTCGCCACAAAGCGAAAACCACAGGTCAAAAGCCCTCAAAACATTTATCTGCAGCTCAAACCGGCCACATATTCACCTCAGCCTCCAACCTCAGCCCAAATCGCTCCTCCACCGATTCAATAATCGCATGAGCCAAATTTTTCACCTCCTCCCCTGTAGCGCCTCCATAATTCACCAAAACCAGGGCCTGCTGTCCATAACTGCCCGTATTACCCACCCGTTTGCCTTTCCAGCCACATTGTTCAATCAACCATCCGGCCGGGATTTTTACCCTTCCGTCAGAAATGGGGTAATGTGGGACTTCAGGATGGGTTATTAGGATGTTTTCCAGCACAGAGCGCTCCGTTTCAGGGTTTTTAAAAAAAGAGCCACAGTTGCCGATTTTGGCTGGATCGGGGAGTTTGGAAGTTCGAATCTGTACCACAGCACGACTAATGTCGGCGATGGTTGGCGTGCTTATCCCATTGGCTTCCAATGTTTTGGAAATATCGCCATAGGAAGTATTCAAGCGATGTGGATTTTTAGTTAAGGTAAAAACGACCGAGGTAATGCACCATTTTCCTTTTTCTTCCCGCTTAAAAATGCTGTCGCGGTAGCCGAATTGACAGGCATCATGGTTAAAGTTTTTGAGTTTCCCCGTAGTCAAATTTAGTGCTTTCAGGCGGACAAAAACATCTTTAAGTTCTACCCCGTACGCTCCGATGTTTTGGATGGGCGATGCGCCGACTGTGCCTGGTATGAGACTCATGTTTTCTAGGCCTCCGTAGTCATGCGCCACGGCCCAAAGCACAAATTCGTGCCAAACCTCGCCGCTGCCGACTTCTACCCAAACTTTGTTTTTGAATTCCCGAACGACGTGAATTCCCCGCAGGAGATTTTTCAACACCAGCCCTTGCAGGTTTTGGGTAAAAAGAAGGTTGCTGCCTCCACCTAGCAGAAAAATCGGGTGGATGCCCGAGCGCAACCCTTCCCGTAAATCTTCCAGGCTGGAGATTTCGGCGAAATGCTCGGCTTTTACGTCCAGGCCGAAAGTATTGAAGGGAAGCAGGGAGACGTTTTGAAGGATTCTCATGGTATGTAAACCGGAACGCTGTTCCGGTAATTCAATTTTTATGCAGCGGAACTGAGTTCCGCTGTACATGTTATGCAGCGGAACTGAGTTCCG
>JBBQLD010000113.1:0-11124 GCA_038327555.1 Chitinophagales bacterium | reverse complement strand
GCCATGTTGTACAAGCCGTAATCGTTTGGCCAGCCAGATAATACTTCAGCTGGGAAGAATGCTTTGTCATTAAGCGCACCTGCCATACCACCAAAGTCACCTGCGCCACGCTTGAAGTTAGCAAGCATTTTGCCTTGGTTTTTGTTACGCTTTTGGTAGCGGACGGTATTGCCATTCCAAGGATAGATACGACGATCTGTAATAAGTTCGTCTTTAGTAGTCGCTTGGTTGCCGAGCAGGCCAAGTGCTGCAAACTCCCATTCAGCCTCCGTTGGAAGGCGGTAAGAAGGCAGAAGAATACCATCTTCAAGGCGGACTTGACGCTCACCACCAGTTGCCTGGTCTTTAAGCAACTTCCGTGGAGAAGGCTGATACTGACCAACAAGATAAGCTTCAGTGTTGAAGTTGTTATCGTCTTTTTGATCCGGCGTAGGCTCAATGATACCACGCTTGATGAGAATCATCTCATTCACGCGGTCAGTACGCCATTTGCAAAAATCGTTTGACTGATTCCAACTTACCCCAACCATTGGATATTCGTAATAGTCAGGCGTACGGAAGTAGTTCTCTACCATTGGCTCATTATACGCGAGTTCTTCGCGCCATACAAGTGTGTCTGGGAGTGCACGTTTCCATACTTCAGGGTAGGTTTCACCGTATACCCGCTTGACCCAATACAAATATTCTTGGTAGTCAATGTTGCGTACTTCGGTCTCGTCAATATAGAACGAACCTACAGTGACGCGGCGCTCCATGTTGTTCCATTCGTAAGTAACATCTTGCTGTACTTTACCCATTACGTAAGTACCGCCTTCAACTAGCACGAGGTTAGGGCCCGTAGCTTGGCCTTCGTAGTCGGTCTTTTCGAATCCGCCCCATTTCTGGTCGTTGTACTTCCAGCCTGTGGTGGAGGAGCCTTCGGATTTGCGTCCGCAGCTGGCTAGAACGAACACCAGAAGGGCAAAATTCAACCCGAGAATTAGTGTTTTCTTCATTGTATTAAAATACAGGTTTTGAAAAAAAATGAATGGCAAATGTAGAAAAAGTAAATTTCTTGGAGGGTGTGTTCTCGTTAAATTTAACTATTCAGACTAAAATCATTGAAACATCCTGGTGCAATCATTGATATCAGGGCGTTTTTTGTTCTTGAAAATGAATCCCATGGTCAGTTCAAAGGTTCCTCCAGCATTGCTCGCCAGTCTAGAAATAGTGGCATCGTAGCTAATTCCAATCTTAAAAGGTCCCTCTCTGAACCCCGCTAACAAAATAAGTGCGTCTGAATTGCGAAAAGTATGCCTAAACCAAGTGCCTGCAAAAATTGGTCCCAAACTCGCATAGGCACCGATGTTCAGTTGTTTGTATGGCCCCTGTGCAACAAACAGGAAATTTGGAGAGACAAACGAGGCCTCTTGACGTTTATTGCCCTTTTTAACTATCCACTCTGTTCCGCCGTGAAAAGTATAGCGAATGGGTAGCCCCGGTACAAGGTTATTATTCAAGCGAAGAATGCTCTGGCTGGGCGTGTTAAGATGTTTTAGTCCAACCCCAAGGTAAAACTTTTCACTCAAAATAAGCAGGCCACTCGAAATGTCAAGGTCGGCGCGGCTGGTTACGTCCGGGCGAATCTCTTCTGTATTGTAAGTGATGCCATTCATAGCGTCTAGTTGATCAGGAAATAAAAGTTTATCCCAGTTTAGATTGACTTGATGAACGCCCATTTCGAGCCCGATTTTGAGCGCGATAAAATCATTCACTTTCAACCGATAGGCATAAACGGCTGAAAATCTATTGGTTTTAAAAATTCCATCGCCAGCATTATCGCCTTCCAAATTGAAGCCGATGCCGCTATTAAGCCGATCAAAACTTTGTTCGTAGTAGGCACCATAGGTACGGTAGGCACTTTGAAAGCCCGTCCATTGGTTACGATAGGCAATGCCAGCGCGTGGTGCCAGCGCAGTACCTGCAAATGCCGGATTGAGCTGTAGTGGCATAGCATAGAACTGCGAAAAAACAGGGTCCTGAGCCAAGGCTAGCGTTGGATAAAACAAACCCACAGCCACGAAGGCTATGGCGGACAAAAGTGGAAGTAGTTTTTTCATGCCGGGAAGTTCGTGGTTTGCTTGAAATATGCAAGTTCTAACGCATCAATTTGCAAGGAATTGCCAAAAAAAATTAATAGATTTAACGTGGCAAGTTACAAGTAAGCTCAATCATTTTTACCCACCGAAGCGTTCTATTTTCGTCAAGCATTGGCAGATGGGGTTCTTAAAATAGACTGACGTATCCAAGGTGAAATTTTGTTGCCCTGAAATCCACCGGTTGTCCCACATCCCGTCTACCCACAGCCGCAGAGATACCAAAAATACCTGCTCGTGTTTCAAAGTTCAATCCAGCACCCAAGCCCAAAGGGCGGAGAAAAATGCGGTTTTTAGCGGCTATGTTTTCCAGATAAGCCCAATCTGCAAAAGCCGAAAGAAAAGAATTGGGTCCAATAAGTAGCCTCCATTCAGCGGTACCCACCACAAATCGAGTGGCAAGTAAACTTTCTTCATCAAAACCCCTCAGCAGTTTATTCCCACCCAAGCGGTAGTTTTCGTTGGCAAAAATAGGTTTTTCTGAAAAAATTCCGCCCCCACGCAGACCGATCTTTACCGTACTCCGCACAAAAACCGGGACAAAAACTTCAGCACGCAGTTCAGCGCGATAGCGTGCTGCCCGACCTACCACGGAATCGTACAGCGTGGAGAATGAAAAGTCCGGATCGCCAGCGTCGCGTAGGTTTTCAATTTGTGTGTTGCGCCGCACGGAATTGAATCCTGCCACAGTCTTCAACGTGAGTGACCAGCCTCGTCGGGGGTTAAATCGATAATCCAGCCGGGAGAAAGCGGTTTCGAGGCCAAACCCGTTTTGTTGAAAATCAAGATTGGAAGGCAATTGCCGAGAAGTGAGCACAGCTAAAGTATCTACTTTTTGAAGTGAAGAGGTTTTGTTTTCCCAAAAGAAGCGTACAAAATCTGATCCTACAAAGAGGTAGGAAATGCCTGCTTCCCCTTGAGCATCCGTCCAGGTGCTGTCTCGGCGGAAAATACCCAGTCGCCCCTCTACGCCAAAGGCAGTACCCAAAAGGTAAGGTACACTTGCCTGAATATCCATTTTTTGCGTCTCTGGCCGCAGCCGCTCCAGCTCTGCAGAAAACCGTTCGCCCAGATTTAATGCGTTTTGAAAGGCAGCGCTTAGCGAACCCGTGAGGAGGAGTTTGCTGTTTGTTGCTGCTGGCTGAGGGAGCAACCCGATTAGGAAATCAAACCTGCTTGCCCGTTTTTTTTTCAGAAACAAATTGATGGTGGCATCGCCAGTACGCGCACTAGCCCCTCGGTGGGTTCCGGCCCCCCCCGAGGTGTTAGTGGGCGTAATGCCCGAAAAAGTAACACTAGGATTGGAGCTTGACTCCAAAAACACCAGCGAGCGCAATTGTTCACGCAAGCGCAATACCCGAGCTCTGCTGTATGGCGTGCCCGTTTTTATGCCCAGATAGTTGGGTAAAAATGATTTCGGCAATCTTATGTCACCGTTAATTTTCAAGGACTTAAAAACAAAAAAACGCTTGGGATCTATTTGCAAAACGGCAGAAACCAATCCATTTTCTCGAAACTCAATACTATCGAGCCATACCGCAGCGAACGGATACCCGTTATTTTCTGCCTGCTCCAGAATAGCCTGCTCGAGCTTCAAAATGGCTTCATGCCTCAAAGGTTTATCTGCAAATTTTTTTGGGCTATACCCTGCGGCATCCAACCAGGATTCATTTTCAAATCCAGTCCCTGTACGAAGTGATACCCAACGCATAGCAGGGCCAAGCGTTAAGACGCCTGATGAATCAATGGAAACCAGTAGAAATGATTTTTGGCGAAAATGGGCGAGTAGTTGGAGGCAAAATGAATCGGATGAAGCTTGGAGGGGGATTTTAAAAGTAGCTGTATCACCTTGATTTTCAAGCGGATGAGTACTGAAAACTTTGATGTTTTCCCAAAAAACAGCTTGCTCGCTAGTGTCGAGTGTAAATCGAACAAAAGGCGTTTGGGCGGGTAGAGCACCACTATAAAAGATGCACAGAAGCCAAGGGAGTACAAAAATCTTTGTCACATATTCAGACATCACCTTCATGACGGTTTTTGATCGGTAAGGTTGTTTTTAGGAACGGGTAAATAATAACTTGTTACTTTCATCTGATCCCTTTCCGCCTATACCGCCCATTTTTTTGATAAAAGAGCCCCGCTATTCGCACAAAAAGATAATTGTCTGAGTAAAAAGTAATCTACCTGGAAGTAACAAGTTAATATTTACCCGCTCCTTAAAAGAAAAATTTGCAATTCAGGTTATATTGCAATACATTTATCCAGCAAAAACAAAATATTATGCTTAAAGTCAGTAAAATCTTAGCCGCTAAATCTCAAGGTGCCGTTTACGCCGTTGCGCCCACTCAAATGGTGATTGAAGCCCTCGAAGTCATGGCTGCCCGTAACATAGGGGTCGTGATGGTCATGGAAAACGAACGCTTGGTAGGTATTTTCTCGGAGCGAGATTATGCCAGAAAAGGCATTCTCAAAGACCGAAAGGCCAAAAGCACTCCGATAAGTGAAGTTATGACGTCCCATGTTATTACGGTCAGTCCACAATCCAGCATCGAAGAATGTATGCGGCTGATGTCGGAGAAAAAATTCCGTCACTTGCCTGTACTTGAAGATAATCTGGTGGTTGGCCTAATCAGTATTGGAGACGTTGTGACGGCCATTATCCATGATCAAAAAGACAGAATTCAGAGCCTTGAGCAGTATATCACGAGTTGAGCAATGCCCTATTCGGATATTTCTTACTCTTTCATCGGCAACAATTTATCGGCAGGAGCCTCCGCCAAAACGGGTGCTGTTTCGTGAATTGGATGTCCATTGAGTACCTGTTCGTAAAGCCGCAAATAATCCTGTGCCATCCTATCGGCGGAAAAGTGCTCGAGCGCGTGTTCGTGGCAGCGACGCGGGTCAAAAGACCCTGCATTTTTGATGGCTTCCACGAGTTCTGATTTTTTTACAGAAAGGCATCCAAAATCTGAATAAAAGGCATCTACCGCGCCATTCCAGGTGCTTTTTTTTCGGCTGCTATTTTCTTTTTTTCCCAATAACTCGGGCAATGATCCGTAAGGTGTTCCAAAAACAGGACAGCCAAAATAAAGGCTCTCTACGATAGCCAGACCAAAGGGTTCATTCCACAACACCGGGGAAATCAAGCCTTTGGAGCTGTTGATGATCGCATTTTTCCCATCGCCGCCCAGCATTCCGTGAAAACGAACGTGGGGGGTGAGGGTGATTCTGAGCCCCATCCGAAAGTTTACTCGGGTACCACCGATGACGTGTAGTCGTTCGCCTGCTTTTCCGGCTAGATCAATGGCCCCGCGCACGTTTTTCACGCGCCAGGCGGCATTACCCAGAAAGTGGAAATACATTCGACGGTTGTTCAAATCGGGCTTCCCATAATCTTCAAAGTCTAGGCCATTGTGGACAAATACTGAACCTCCGTGCCGTTGGGCATGGTTGTGCGAAATGAAAACCGTATTTGGATCAAAAGTTTGCGGCTCGGAGATATTGCCATGGAGGGTCGTAATATGGGGTTTGGGCAGCTCCTCTTTCGTTTCATAGTGCATGTGCACCACATCGCAATCCTCCGGAACTTGCGCGGCCAGGGGCTTTTTATCGTTGATTATCAAAACCTTGGCAAAAGGACAGGTAGACCCCGCTTTGACCAAATAGGTAACCTCATGTCCCATACGAACGAGCGATTTACCTAGCCACCAGATGACACGTTCGGTGCCGCCATAGAGATGGACGGGAATTTTGGTGTTGTTTACTAGGAGGATTTTCATGACTTGCTATAAATCCATTCTGTTGTCGAAAAAGGCAATGATTTCAATATCGTTCCCTTGAATCTGATAATAAGCAGAACATTGCGGGGTGATGACGCATTTGCGTAAGCCAAGAAATTTTTCAGAGTTTGGAAATGCAATTGGGAACTGCTGCAAAACAGTAAGCGAGCGTTCGAGTTTTAAAAGAAAACCATCACGTATTCGAGGCGACCATTCTAATTCGAGATAGTCAAGCAATGCCTGCAATTGCTCCGCGGCGGGTTCGGAGAGGACAATATTCATGCTGGTCGGCTGCGATATTTTGTCATAAATTCTTCGAAGCCAATTTTCTGACCGTTTTTTAATGCTTCTACGCCACGTTTGATTAATGCCTTTTGAGCATCTGAAAGTTCATCCCAAATGTCAATCGAAGGCCTAAGCAAGTTTTCAATTTGAATCAAAATTACCTCATCTTGGGTTTCAGCCAGATATTCAAGAATTGCACGTTTGCGTGTTTCGACAGCAGTAAGTGTCATGGCAGATATTTTTGACAAATGTAGTATGAAATCAGCTTGACCCAGCAATCCTTTCCAAAAATTCCGCTTCCGTCCAAATCTCAACCGTCTCCAAAGCCTGCGCTTTTTTAAGTTTGGATCCCGCTTTTTCACCCACCACCAATATATTTAGGTGTTTGCTCACTGCACTCATCAGGCTGGCCCCGGCTGCTGCGGCCATTTTTTCAGCCGTTTCTCGGGTCATTTGGGAGAGTGTTCCCGTGAACAAAATGCTTTTCCCAAAAAGTACTCCGTCTTCATTTACGTCTGCTTTTTTGTCCTCCTCGGTCTGACGCAGGTTTACTCCGAGGCGTTCCATGGTTTCCAACAGTTCGACATTGTTAGAGTTCAAGATAAAGTTGGAAACATTTTTGGCAGCCACCGGACCGATGTCTTTGATGGTCTGATATTTTTCCAAATCCCAGTCTTTCAAGTCGAGTACATGTCCAATTTCAGCCGCTAAAAGTTTGCTCGTGCGCTGCCCCAAATGGTGTACGCTGAGCGAATGCAACAGCCGGTAAATCGGGTTTAGTTTGGCCTTTTCTACGGCGGCTTTCATGTTGGCCGCTGATTTAACTCCAAAACCTTCGAGCTTTGCAATCGCCTCGTAATCAAGACGATAAAGATCAGCTATAGAGTGCAGCCAGCCCAATTTATAAAATTTTTCGATCGTGCTTTCGCCCAGACCTTCGATGTCCATGGCGTGTTTGGAGGTATGGAAAACCATGCGCGCCAACACCTGCGCTTCGCATTCAGCATTTTCACAGCGCCAAATCGCCTCCTCCTCGGGCTTCACCAGAACGGAATGGCATACTGGGCAATTTTTTGGGTAAAGAATCTCCCGCTCCGAGCCATTGCGCAGTTCCGGAAGGCTTTTGACAATGTACGGAATCACGTCGCCAGCCCGCTCCACGAGCACCTGATCGCCCATACGAATGTCTTTAGATCGGATAAATTCTTCATTGTGCATGCTGACATTTTGTACGATCACGCCCGCCAAAGCCACGGGTTCCAACTTAGCAACAGGCGTGATAGCCCCCGTTTTGCCCACCTGAAATTCGACATCGCGCAACCGTGTAGTGGCCTGCCGGGCTTTAAATTTGAATGCAATGGCCCAACGTGGGTGATGGCTCGTGAATCCGCATTTTTCCTGTAATTCCAGACTGTTCACTTTTACCACAATGCCATCCAATTCATAGGGGTATTCATCCCGGTATTCCTGCCAATCTGTGCAAAACTGAGCGACTTCTGTAATATTTCGGCAGACTTTACTGGCTGGTAAATGTTGTTGGGTGCCTCCTTTTGCCAGGGGGGTTTTGAAGGAAAGTGATTCCAATAATTCAATGCTCTCGTGGTGGCTTTTGAACTTCCCAAGCAGGTTATTCCCTTCACGATCAATGGCATATCCCAACTGATAGAGGAAGGCTTCTAACCCACGTTCGGAGGCTCCTTTGGGGTCTTTCATACGCAATCCGCCAGTTGCGGCATTGCGTGGATTGGCAAAAACGGCTTCGCCGGATTCTTGCCGAGTCTTGTTTATTTTCTCAAAAATATCCTTTCTAATGAGTGCTTCGCCGCGTAGTTCTACTTTAAAAATGCCACTTTTTGAAAACTCGGCCTGAAGGGGTACAGATCGAAGGGTACGAATATTGGCGGTTATTTCTTCGCCAATGTAGCCATTGCCTCGTGTGGCTGCCCGAACGAATCGGTCATTTTCGTACACGAGGGCGATGGTGCCACCATCATATTTTGGTTCTACGCAGTATTCGATGTCAGAATCTTTTTCTAGGCCACAGAGCTTTTTTACGGACTCATCGAAATCATTTAGGTCTTCTGCATTGTAACTATTATCCAACGAAAGCATGGGGGTGAGGTGGGCAACTTGAGGCGCGTTTTCTGTCAGATCTTTGCCCACGCGCTGTGTTGGCGAATCAGGCGTAACCAAATGAGGATGAGCGGCTTCTATGACTTCGAGCTGTTTGTAAAGTTGGTCGTACTCAAAATCACTGATCACTGGATCATTGCCTACATAGTACCGCCACTCATGATAGCGGAGTACGCGGCAAAGGTCTTCAACGCGTTCAGCAGGAGGCGATTCAAATAGCGATGCCTGTGAGGTATATAGAAGTTTTTTAGATAGTTCGTAAAGGCTGCGTTGTGCTGCTTGGCTATACACGATGGATTGAATTTTGGACAAAAGTAGTGGATGGTTTTAGAATCGAGGCATACCAAATTGGAGCAAAAGCTGTTCTATAAAAATAGCTTGAATCAGACCGCTTTAGCAGTACCTTCATCCTGAAAATGACACTCAAAAATATTTTACAGGCAGGCATTCTACTGGCACTTTGGCTTTTGCCCAGGGTCACAAGCGCACAAGATACCTGTGTGTTCCTGTTTGCAATTCCTCAAAATGCCAATTTTGCTACTGCGGATCATCTCGCCAATACGTATCTTTTGCACGGATTTGAGGTTGAAAAATATGATTCTACGGGCATATTCGTTGCCAGATACTCCAACAATCGCCTTGGCATGCCTGGGTTTGTGGATGTTTCTAACCCTTTAAAAATTTTGGTTTGGTACTCAAATTTTCAGACGGCCGTTTTTCTTGATCGCAATTTGACTGAGCTTGGAAAACTAAACCTAAATCAGGCAGGATACCCGGCTGTCCGCTGCCTCGCCAGTGCTGCCGATGGCAATTTGTGGGCTTATGACGAGGCGACTTCCCACTTGCTCAAACTTTCAACTGCCGGGGTAAAACTATTGGAAAGTCAGCCATTAAATTTGGAATTTTCGCAGCTTTTTACGCCAACCTGTATCCGTGATGACGGAGGGCAAGCCGTGTTTTTAAGTGATCCGGGACAAGGTGTGGTGGTTTTTGATCCCTTTGCCCAGTTAGATAAAGTATTGTTATTCAAGGGTGTAACACAATTTGAAGTGGAAAACGGGGTTCTGTTTTTTCCAGAAAAGGATGGTTTTCGTATCGAAAACTGGCGAGGGCTTTTCTCGAAAAAAATTCAGCTACCCATAGCTGTGCAGGCGGAAAACACGGTGTTTTGGATCTCTAAAAAGCGGCTTTTTGTTCGAAGTGAACTTGGTGTGATGGTGTACAGATTTTGACCTAAGGAACGGTTAAAAAACTAAGTTCACGATTTAAGTTTACTAAACCTCCAAGGTTTAGTAAACGTAAATCGTGAACTTGGGAACTTGTTTTTTAGTCCGCATTTAAGGTGCTAAACGCTCAATTTTCCACCGATCGACTTCCCGAGTATACAGAATCCGGTCGTGCAAACGGCTCATTCTTCCCTGCCAAAATTCGAAGGCTTCAGGAATCACCCTATAGCCGCCCCAATTGGGTGGCAGGGGTAATTTTTCAACACCCGAAAATTTAACTTCAATTTCTTGCTCTCGTTTTTCAAGTGCCTCGCGGCCTCCAATCACATGGCTTTGCGGACTAGACCAAGCCCCGATTTGGCTACTTCTCGGACGGCTTTGAAAATAAGCGAGGGAGTCCTCCGAGGCAATTTTTTCTACCCGACCTTCCATACGAACTTGTCTTTGGAGGTCTAGCCAGGTAAAAAGCAAGGCCGCTTGAGGATTGTCCAAAAGGTCTATTCCTTTTTGGCTGTCATAGTTGGTAAAAAAGGTAAATCCTTGATTACCATAGTCTTTAAGTAAAACGGTACGCGCACTGGGCCTACCGTCTGAGGTAGCCGTAGCAAGGGTCATCGCATTGGGTTCGGTAACTTGGCTGGCGATGGCCTCGTCAAACCAAAAAGCGAATTGTGCTACTGGATCGGGCCGAACATCGGTTTCGGAAAGCGATTCGAGGGCATAGTGCTGGCGGAGATCGGCGAGATTCATATTTGAACTATGAGGTATGAACTATGAACTATGAACTATGATGTATGAACTATGATGTATGAACTATGATGTATGAACTATGAACTGGTTGGGCGGTTTAAGGGGATGGTGGTGCATTCTTTTGCAGTATTTTGGGATACTTTCTTTTTCCGGGAGGGAAAATCTACCTTTGCGCCGCAAAAATCGGGGATGCTTATCACAAATTCCAGGAAAGTTTCCAAACATCCCAAACACCTTATCGTTCATCGTTTATCGTTTTAAAAAATGGCATATCTCTTCACCTCAGAATCCGTATCCGAAGGGCACCCTGATAAAGTAGCTGACCAAATCAGCGACGCCATCCTCGACGAGTTCCTCCGTCAAGACCCTAATTCAAAAGTTGCCTGCGAAACGCTTGTGACTACTGGCCTTGTCGTCATTGCGGGTGAAGTCCGTTCGCACGCTTATGTGGATGTCCAGGATGCTGCGCGTCGTACCATCGAACGCATCGGTTATACTAAAGCTGAGTACCAATTCGATGCAAAAAGCTGCGGGATACTTTCCGCAATTCACGAACAAAGTGCTGACATAGCCCAAGGCGTAGACGTTGGCAAAAATGAAAACGATCAGGGTGCTGGCGACCAGGGCATGATGTTTGGCTACGCTACGGACGAGACCGCTAATTTTATGCCGCTTCCGCTGGATCTGGCGCACCTGCTCCTGCGAGAGTTGGCAGCCATCCGAAAAGAAGGAAAGCAGATGAAATACCTGCGCCCAGATGCTAAAAGCCAGGTCACTATTGAGTATTCGGACAAACACGTCCCTAAAAAAATAAAT
>JBBQLD010000112.1:0-11212 GCA_038327555.1 Chitinophagales bacterium | reverse complement strand
CAAAAGCTTGACTCAAGTCCTCAAAGCCCGTCGTAAAGCCGACGACCTCAAAGCTGACGAGCTCTACAATCCAATGTATGACCTTTATAAAGACGGAAACGGTACTTTGGCGTACAAGGACTCCTGGGATTTATTTGACCAGATAATTGTATCCAAAGGTCTGGTGAACAAGCCAATTGGTGGCTGGCAACTTTATAATGCCCATGTATTCCGCAAGCCTTGGCTGTTGCAAACGGAAGGCGCTTTCAGGGGTTATCCATTCAGAACTTTCGTGGGCGATATTTTTATCAATGGCTATAGCGACCACTTGCCTGTGTACCTGTTTTTACTGAAAAGGAGATCTTAGGGCGGTGGACGGTAGACGGTGGACGGTGGATGGTTGACGGAATCGAGATCAGTCCAACATCCACCGTCCCCCGTCCCCCGTCTACTGTCACACCGTCCCCCGTCCCCCGTCCCCCGTCCACCATCCACCGTCTACCTTCTGCACATGGATTTCTTCCTCGCCACTTTGTTTTCCTTGTTTTCAATCGTAGACCCTCCGGGTGCAATACCCGTTTATGTGGCCCTCACGAGCGACCGACCACGCATCGAACGAAACAAAATCGCCTTGCAGACGAGTTTCTATTTTCTGATTATCCTTTTTTGCTTTTTCATTGCAGGCAATTATATCCTGTCGTTTTTCGGACTCACCATCCATGCGCTGCGCATCGCTGGTGGTATGACCTTGCTTATCAGTGGCTTCAGCCTGCTTTCGGGGCGAATTTCCAAACGGCGTGGTTACGATAAGGATCTGGAAAAGGAAACCATGGAGCATAAACAAGACATCGCTTTTTCGCCCATGGCGATGCCAATGCTCTCGGGGCCGGGGTCTATTTCTTATCTTATCACCCAGTACAACCAGCACACAGCCTGGACGGAACGTTGGCAAATCATGGCCGCTATTGTGGCTGTGGCCGTACTGGTGTGGGGATGTTTGCGTATTGCACCTTTCCTGTTCAAAGTTTTTGGTGCAGGAGGTTTGAATGCGATTGCACGTATCATGGGCTTTATTGTGATTTCCATCGGTGTTCAGTTTATTGTGGATGGGTTGGTTCATTTGGTGGGGGAAATGAAATGAGAATAACTTTTGAATACCAAATATCATGAACCCAGAACTCGTTGCCTTAGCTCAATCCAAGCTCTTCAAGTCAAAAGTCACCTTAGAAGTAGCTGATTTTGATAAAAAAATGCTTGGGAAAACCCCGGCAGGCGCCGTTTTTGTGTGCAATCAATTGCTGCCTGGTTTGGACGAATGGATACTATTGGCCTTACTAGCCGAGCATTTTGAAAACATTCGGATCCTTCATCCATATCCAATAAATCCGCCAAAATCTCTTAAGCCTTATGTGCTTCGTCCATCGCGCAAAAGCTTGGAAGACAGGTTGTTGCGTCTCAATTTTGCCAAACGCCTTGCCCGTCGCGTTCGAAAAGGCGATGTGGTGGCCCTTTCGCTCGATTTTTCTGACAACCCCCTGAGCCACTTGGGGAAAAATCTCCTTCGGACGCAAACACTCCGTCAAATCCGGAAATCTGGCCAGTCCGTGATCCCCATCCACTTGCAGGCTGAGCGGATGCCCGGCGGTCTTTTGCGCAAAGCCATCCCAGGTCTCCCGTTTCACTTTGCGTCAGGCCCTGCCCATATCAGTGTTCGCATCGGAACGGCCATTTCCCCGCAAGACATTACGACCCTCGGCAAAAACCGGGTTTGGGGCAAATTCCTTCAAGCCAAAATATTTTCACTAGGCTCCCCTTTCGATGTGCGTCCCGAACTTTTTACGGGTAAGAAGTCAAAGAAACCAGCGCCCGTTGCTGAACCTGTTGACCCGTTACTCGTGGCAGCAGAAATTGCCGCACTGTCCGCTGAACACAAAGTGGCGGAACGGGGGCAATTTGATGTGCTTGTTGCCCCGTTTTCGGCATTGCCGAATACCATGTTCGAGATAGGCCGATTGCGAGAGCTGACTTTCCGCGCCGTAGGCGAAGGCACTGGCAAAAGCAGGGACATGGACGAGCACGATCTCTATTACCTCCAACTCATCATTTGGGATCGAGAAAAAAGCCAGATTGTGGGTGGCTACCGCCTTGGTCTTGGTGATCGTATTTTTGAGCGTTTTGGGGTGAATGGTTTCTATACCAACTCGCTTTTTAAAATGAAACCGGGATTTTTCCCCATCCTGCAAAAAACGGTGGAATTGGGCCGAACCTACGTCACTGCGGAATATCAAAAGCATCGGCTGCCACTTTTTTTGCTCTGGAAAGGCATCTTGCATTTTTTGTTTACGCACCCGGAATACCAGTATCTGCTGGGGCCTGTGAGTATCAGTAAAGATTATTCGGAAGCATCGAAAGGAATTATTGTGGAATTTGTCCGCCGCTTTTTTTACGACAAAAAATTGGCCAAACTAGTGGCTCCGCGCAAGGCATTTAGACCAAAAATAAAATTAGTGGACACAAGGCTCCTGGCTGAAAACCTAAGGGGCGAGTTTGATGCCTTAGAAAGCCTGATAGAAACAATTGAGCCATCGCATTTCAAGGTTCCGGTGCTTTTTCGTCAATATTTGCGGCAGAATGCCAAGTTTATTGCCTTTAATGTGGATCCGAATTTTTCCAACTGTCTGGATGGTTTGATGATTTTGGATATTGCCCAATTGCCTGCCAGTACGATTGAGGTATTGCAGCAGGAGAAATAAATTTTGGTGGTTATTTGAGGATTTCAGAACACTCCCAGCACGAAATCCCAAGCTTTGGCACAACAAATAACCAAATCCCCAAAGAGTCACATCACCACAAACTTAAAACTACCACGCCCGACAAAAAGATCAGCAAGTAGATGGCCGCCAGCCGCCGCTCTCGCCGAACGATTGCCTTCATGCCTCCACTACTCTTAGCCGTGAGGTTTCCGGTGCGAATAATCTGTACCAGCACCATTGAAATCAGTAAGTAACTCAGCAAATAAATTTTATCCATCAGCACCATGTACCCGGTGTCGGGCAACGCATCGCTGTAAGATTGCTGGAGAAAAACCGCCGTGAGCAGTGCGCCAATGGGCAAAGAAGAGCGCGTATCAATGTGCTCGGGGTGAAGCAACAAGGCGCCAATACCCACCAGCATGACCACCAGAAGCGGCAGCAGCATTTTCAGCAAAAAATAACTGAAAGGGCGGGCGAGCGTGACGTTGAAACTCAGGTTGCTGTACCGCTGGGCGTTTTCTTCGGGATTGCCAAAATTGGAATGATAATCGTGAATCTGCGAGGCTAATTCGCAGGCTCTATTTTCCCAGCCAACAATGTTGAGTGTATTGCGAATCAGTGCGGCATTGGTATCTGGGATGTACACAAGCATATTCGCAGGGTGCTCCGGATTTTCAATTTGAATGTCGAGGGTATGCTGGTCGAGCGGAAAGCGATTTAGCGAAAATGCGTGAAAAAAACGGCCTTCTTTCCGAAATATCTTGTATTTCGTACCATCTTTTAGCACCACTGGGGTACTATCGCCATCAAATGCAGCATTGTCCATGCTCCATTTTTCAATTGAATTTACAAATTCAATATTGGTCGGATCAAGCTCACCGCGCCATTTAAACCAGACATAAAAATCTGCATAGAACGAATGTTCGTCCATATCCATGCCATAGAGGTTCATGAGGTAGAAACCTACCTGAGCCTCTTGTGGTTGAGCTTTTAAGGGGGAGATAAGGGCAAATTGGAGGAGGAAAAAGGCGGAAATTAAAAATAGTAGGCGCATGAGAAAAGTTGGGTTTGAATTACTCCAGCTGCATCAAAATTCCTTGTTGAACATTGGATATTTACTTCAGCCACCGATCCAGCCACCCAAAAAACTCCTTCTGCCAGACCATCGAATTCTGCGGTTTGCTCATCCAATGGCCCTCATCCGGAAAACTCAGGAAGCGTGAAGGTATCCCCTTCAGTTGTGCAGCCTGAAATGCCTGCATCCCTTCTCCAAAGGGAACCCTGAAATCCAATTCGTTGTGAATCACCAAAATAGGCGTGTCCCAGTTCTGTACAAATCGGTGTGGGCTGTCATTCAAATACATTTTCGGGGTGTCTTTTTGCCAGTAGGCCCCTTCGAAATCGTGGTTTGGGAACCAGACTTCCTCGGTGGTGCCGTAAAAACTTTCAAGGTTGAACAGCCCACAATGTGAAATGAAGGTTTTGAATCGCTTATTATGATTGCCAGCCAACCAGTACACCGCATAACCCCCAAAACTTGCACCCACTGCACCCATGCGCGAAGCATCCACATAAGGCTCTTTGGCCGCCGCATCAGTAGCAGATAAATAGTCTTTCATGGCATCTCCCCAGCGCCCAGTGATGGCATCGTTCCAGGCCGCACCTGAGCCGGGCATACCGCGACGGCAAGGCGCAATCACTACATAGCCCTGGGAGGCCATCAAGGCAAGATTCCAACGATAGGAG
This sequence comes from Chitinophagales bacterium, assembly GCA_038327555.1. Taxonomy (GTDB): domain Bacteria; phylum Bacteroidota; class Bacteroidia; order Chitinophagales; family Saprospiraceae; genus M3007. The sequence continues at coordinate 6,734 of JBBQLD010000112.1, read as the reverse complement.
AAAAACTGCGAAAGCGCAGATTGTGGCCCACCCTGACAGTACACCAGGGCGGGATATTTTTTGTTTGGGTCAAAATTAGGAGGCAGAACATACCAAACATTCATGTCTTTGCCGTCAAAAGTCCTCACTGTGCGGCGTTCAACACTAGGTTTGGCCAGCGTTTTCCAAACCTCATCCCCAACAAAAGTGCGCTGCGTAGCCACGCCATTTTGGGTATTCACCACGTAGATTTCTGCCGGATTTACCATCGAATTTCTGGTCGTGACCAATTGATTTCCAGCCAGTTTCATGGCTGTGTAATCATGGGTTCCGTTCGTAATTCGGCGTATTTTTTTGTCCGATATATTAATCTGATAGATCTGTTGGGTAAAATTTTCTGCACATAAAAAGTACAAGGACTTGCTGTCGGCGGCCCAGGTTGGGTTATTTGCTTCGTAGGCCCAGCCGAGGGTGAGTTCGTCGCGTTGCTGGGTGCGCGTATCCAAAATCATCAGGCGTGGACGGTCGGATTCGTAGCCAGCGGTTTCCAGGCTTGTCCATACGAGGTAATGCCCGTCGGGCGAAAAAACGGGATCCCGATCATAGCCGCGCAGGTCTTCTGTAAAATTCAAGGTTTTACCAGAAGCAATCTCGTAAGCGTACAGATCAGCATTCGTGCTTTGGGCTTCCTCCGTACCGTTAAGCTTTCTGCAGGTGTACAAAATGAACCGCCCGTCTGGACTCCAGGTGATTTGCTCCATGCCACCGTCTGGCGTAAGTGGTGTATCGAAGCGTTCATTTTGGATGTTTTTAGGGGTTCCAAGGAACTTCCCATCTGCATAACCTACCCAAAAAACATTGCTGTAAGCGTAGTCATGCCAGCTTTTCCAGTGGCGGTACAGTAGTTCATCCGAAATTCTTGCTGAGGTTTTTGGAGCTTCAGGATACAGTTCAGCGGGGGAAGTATCCAATTTTACATCCTTGCAAAACAGCACTTGTTTTCCATCGGGGGAATAGTGGAAACCGTTGATTTCTAGATCACTTACCTTGACCGGACTTGAAAGCCCAGTCAGGCCAACCTCATATAGCTGCCCATCCATCAGGAAGCCAATTTTCTGACCGCCGGGGTGGAATTCGGCATCTCCGCTGGTTTTTTCAAAATCAGTAAGCCGCCGCGTTTCGGCGGTAGCCAGATTTACTGCAAAAAGGGCGCGGCTGCCTTTGTTGGCGGCTATATCGTAGCGTTGCACCCCGTATACCGCCAATTGGCCATCTGGCGATACACATTCCAGGCCAACACGACCGATTTTCCAGAGGAGTTCGGGGGTAAGTATTTGGTTTTGAGCATGGGTTTCTGCAGCAATTGTCATAGACAAGAGAAGGAAAAGGAATATATTTTGGAACATAGTATTGGAAGCAAATTACTTTTAGCCTGCAAATTTCAATTTTTAAACAGCAATCAAATCGAATTAAGATGAAAAAGTACCTAATAGAATTCATCGGCACCTTTTTTCTGGTACTCACGGTCGTTTTGACGGCGAATAACCCTGGAATCGTTCCGATGGCCCCACTCGCTATTGGTACGATGTACATGGTCATGATTTTTGCCGGGGGACATATTTCGGGAGGGCATTTCAACCCTGCAGTCACATTGGCCGTGCTGCTTCGCGGCAAAATTGATCGCGGCGATACGCTCTATTATATTCTGGTACAACTAATCGCAGGGGTATTTGCTGCTGCTATCGGTGCTTTCCTTCATAATTGTGGAGGCGGTGCAACCATTGTAGCAAGAGTCAATGAACATTCGATGTGCGCAGTGCTGGCCGAATTCCTGGGCACATTTGCCTTGGCTTTTGTTGTGCTGAATGTGGCCACTACAAAATCAAACGAAGGTAATTCGTACTTCGGCTTAGCCATTGGGTCTACTGTGATGGCGGCAACTTACGCGCTTGGCGGATTAAGTGGCGGCGCCTTCAATCCTGCGGTAGCTGTGGGGGCATCTGTAGCCGGGATGTTCGCCTGGGAGGATGTCTGGATTTACTTCGTCGGCACTTTGATGGGGGCAGCTGCGGCAGCTACCGTGTTCCAGGTGACTTATGGAAGGGAAGATTAACAGACTATTGGATGTTTTGTAATTTTTTTCACCTCAACACCAGCTCCAAATCCTCCCGATCCCAACTAGGAAACGCCGCATCTCCAGCAAAAAGGTCTCGCCCCAGTTGTCGCTTTTGGTCTTGCAGTAATATTATTTTTTCCTCCACAGTATCTCGTGCAATGAACCTTAATGCCGTAACAGGCCGTTCCTGCCCGATTCGGTGCGCCCGAGCCACGGCTTGATCTTCTTTGGCGGGATTCCACCAGGGGTCAAGAATGAACACGTAATCAGCAGCTGTCAAGTTCAGCCCTACGCCGCCAGCGCCTAGCGTCATTAAAAAAGCCTGCACGGACGAATCCGTTTGAAAACGCTCCACAGATCGGGCGCGTTCGGGCATGGAAGTATCGCCGGTGAGCCAGGCATACGGTGCTCCTTCTGCTTCCAGCGCGCGTTTGAAAATTTGTAAATGCTGTTCGAATGCGCTAAAAAACAGCACTTTGTGGCCGGATCGCCGCACCATATCCCATTGGGCCAATACATCGTCGGTTTTGCCACTTCCGCCCTCGTATGTTCCATCTGCCAGCAGCGGGTGACAAGCCAATTGACGCAAGCGGAGCAGGGCTTGCAAGGCCTGGAAACGGGTTTTGGGGTCGTCAAACAGAGCAAGAATTTCGTTTCGCACTGCCGATTTCACCTTCTCATAACGTTTGCGTTGGGCATCAGCCATTTCGCAGTAAAAAATCTGAACACTCAAGGGCGGCAACTCTGGGGCAACTTCCTCCTTGGTGCGTCGTAAGAAAAAGGGTTGAACCCTACTGAATAACCGTGCTTTGGCCTGTTCGTCTCCTTGCCGTTCTATCGGTGTTTGGAACTGCGCTCGAAACGCCGGATAACTCCCCAAAGTGGCCGGATTGATAAATTCCATCTGCGTCCAAAGATCAGCCAATGAATTTTCGATGGGTGTGCCAGAAAGGGAAATTTTGTGCTGACCACGAAGCTCGCGTACCACCTTGGAAATGTCTGACTCCCGATTTTTAATCTGTTGGCTTTCATCCAAAACGATGAACTTCCACGCAACTTTTTCCAATAATTTCAAATCCTGACGAGCAGTATGGTAAGTGGTCAGCACCACATCGTGTGTGCTGAGGGTACTTAAATGCTTCTGACGATTGGCACCAACGTGGGCGTAGACAAACATACTCGGGGCAAACTGTGCCAATTCACGTTGCCAGTTGAAGACTAGAGAGGCGGGCAAAATAACCAATGCTCCCAGCGGGCGCAGGGCCTCTCGATGTGCTGAAAAAATATCCAACTGGCCGCTTGCCGTTTGAACCGCCGAATCTGCTGGCGGAATAAGATTTTCCTTAGCCCAGAGCAGTGTGGCAATGGTTTGTAAGGTTTTTCCAAGGCCCATATCGTCAGCGAGACAAGCTCCTAATCCATGCTGGCAATGGCTGATGAGCCATTTTACACCAGCCAACTGGTATGGACGCAAAGTAGCTTTTAAGTTCTCAGAAGCCTTATAATCAATCATTTCAGACCCTACAATGGGCCATTCCGCTCCAACACATTCCACCTCAGCCCCTTGCAACAGGGTATAAAGGGTTTTGGGCAAGCGCAGCGTTTCACCCTTTTCCTGAATGGACATGGCGAGATCTGCATATCGGGCAAACCACTCCGTTGGAATCAGGAAAAAAGTACCGTCTGGCAGCGGAAAATACGGATCGTTCTTGCGTAAATGGGGCAAAAACCGCTGAAAGGAGAACGTGTGCACCCCCACTTGAACTTGGCCGCGCACATCAAACCAATCTCCTGCTGCTTCAGATTGCAGGTACAATTCACTAGTACTCAAAGCAATTGTTTTCCCTTCAATTTGTGGGGCAACCAGGCTGAATCCAGATGATTCAAGCTCGGCTCGGTGTTGCGTCAGCCAACGGAGCAAATCATCTAGGCGGTTTTCGGTATCGGGTGCAAAAAGGTAATTTGTTTCTAGCAGACTCATTTTTTTCAAGCAATCTGCCCGTTCGGTCTCTGCCATTTTATCGCGGCAAATCAGGTGAACGGTGATTTCGCCAGTTTCATCCGCAGGGACATCAAGCGTGGTGACCCGATCACGGTGTTCTCCGAAGGCAAATTCTGCACCATCGTACTCGAAAACGGGTTTGAGCAACCATCTCTTTTCCAATATATTCTCGATTGTTTCGAGTCGTGCGGCCTGAAGTTGTTCCGCGCGCTCCACCCGAAACCCCTCTGCTTCCACAGGACTACGGCGCACACTTTTGGCAATAAACTGTCGAAAATAGTTACGTGCCTTGTCTGGCGGAATCAGCACTATTTCCTTTTGACGAAAGGGCTTCACCATGTTGCCATTTATGCCCGGCACCTGGTACAAGGTGTGCCCAACCAAGATCCAGGCCGGATCAGTATTTGTGACGGGATTTACGTCGTGTTCGCAAATGTTCCAATGCTCCGTTTCAGTGCCGAGTCGAAGCCGGTATTCGATGCCAGCATTAGGTGTTTTTTTGAAAAAAAGATGTGGCACAAGTTTAGTTTCAGCGCAGTGTAGCTGCACATCTTTGGCCAAAGTCTTATGCGCCGCATCTAGCGTGATGGGTAATTGATGCTGGGTAATTTCACTAAGAAAAATATCTAGTTTGCTAAAAATGAACCGTTCAACTACAGGTTTGGTAATGGGGTCTGCAAGCAATTGAGCCAGGGTCTGCCATGTTTTGGCTTTGGGCGATTTGTATTTTGCCTCCAGAGATTTAGGCAGGAGCATTTCAATAAGCTCAAAAAGGCGCGATTCCACTTCGCTCGGCTCAAGTCCATAAGCGCCGATGGTAGCCGGCGTAGCACGCTGCACGAGGTGTGACAACTGGCCATCTTTACTTAGTTGCACGACATTGGCCGAAGGCAGCAGAATCGAATTTTGGTAAGGGGTAAGGTTAAAGACAATTTGGAAGGTCATGCGGCAAATGTACAGCCTCTTAGGAACGCGACAAGTCTATTATTGTCGCTTTCCCAAGATTTTAGCAATGCGTCCAATTTTTGCCAAATCCACTTCACCCTCAGTCTCGATGCCTGAGGCGATGTCTACGCCGATGCAGTTTTTGTAGGCTAAGATTGCCTTTAAATTTTCTTCCTGCAAACCGCCTGCGAGCATAAATGGATAAGGGAAATCTGTGGGTATGTCTGCGTCGATACGTTCCCCGCTGCCCGGCGTAGCACCATCGAGTATAAAACAGTCAATATCAGCAGCATAAGGCTCGATCAGGCTATTCATGTGCTCACTCCAGGGGAGACTATGACTGATTTTTACGGCCAGAATGACCCGGACTTTAAGACTGCGCACGAACGCTGGCGAAACATCGCCTGCATATAGTTGAATCGTTTTGAAGGGGTAATTTTGGAGCGTTTCCCGGATTTCGGATTCGGTGTTTTTGTAAAAAACGGCCACCGCGCCGGAAACCTGTGAGGTTTTAAAAACCGCACAGGTTTGTGCATCTGCACGGCGTTTGCTGACGGGAGAAAAGTTGATTCCGATAAAATCGGGTTTGATAGACTGACCAATAAGACCTGTCAGACTTTGAAGCATTTCCGCCGTCCTAATTCCACAAGCCTTAAACAACAACCTTCCCTGACTTTGAAAATGTTCTGTAAGTCTGAACGCTTTTTCCTCTTTGCTTTCGCGCATCAAACCAGTTCCAATCAAAAAACCATCCGCATGCTGCACCATCTGAAAATGACGGTAATTGAGCACCCCGGATTCGGCAATGACAAACCTGCCACCCAATTGGTTTGTCAAGGTATTGACTCGATTGAGGGAGGTCCTAAAAGTTTTCAAATCGCGGTTGTTGATTCCAAGCACTTGAAAATCAAGGTGTTGAATCTTTTCTAATTCCGCAACGTCGTGGACTTCCACCAGAACCCCCAAGCCAATAGATTCGGCGGCTTTTCTCAGATCATCCAATTGTTCTGGCTTCAGAATGGCGGCGATGAGCAGAATGAGATCAGCACCGTGGAGTTTGGCAAGGTAGATTTGGAGCGGATCGAGGATGAAATCTTTTTGGAGTAGGAGGGGAGGAGGGGCTGTTGAGGGTTGACTGTTGACTATTGACCGCGCCCGCTTCAAGTCGTCGTAAGTGCCGCCAAAAAAAGGCTCATCTGTGAGGATGGAAATCGCACCTGCGCCGGACTGCGTATAAGCTTGGATTTGGTCGGACAGGTCGGCATTTTGATTGATCCAGCCCTCTGAAGGACTTTTTCGTTTGAATTCGGTAATAAAAAATGGTGTTTCAGCATTGCGGGCTTCTGCAAGTCGCTGGTAAAATATTGGGTTAACCTCGGAGGTCTTCAAAACCTCCAAGGTTTGGAGCTCGCGCAAATCATACCTTTCATACAAAGCCTTGACTTCGAGCTTTTTAGATTCTACGATTTGGGCTAAAATGTTCATATTCAAATTTGTAGGCCGGAACGCTGTTCTGGCTTATTGTACTACCGGAACGCTGTTCCGGTTTGCTTGTACTACCGGAACGCTGTTCCGGTTTGCTTGTACCACCGGAACGCTGTTCCGGTTTACTTGTACCACCGGAACGCTGTTCCGGTTTACTTGTACCACCGGAACGCTGTTCCGGTTTACTTGCTGCCGGAACAGCGTTCC
>JBBQLD010000111.1:0-11320 GCA_038327555.1 Chitinophagales bacterium | reverse complement strand
TTGACAGTTGACGGTTGACGGTTGATGGTTGACGGGGTTGCCGTCCCCCGTCCATCGTCAACCGTCAATCGGAGTTTGTAATTCGTTTCGCCGCTGGCAGAGACTTTGTGTTTGGCTTCCAACACCTCGTCTTTTCCAATGGTGTATGCGATTTGGCGGCCTTTGTTGCCCGCAATCGCCATTTTAAACAGCATGGGGACGAAAATCTCACCGTTCCGCACAAGGTCGCTGACTTGCTCATTGAGCGGGGCTGCACTGAAATAAAGCGCACCTTCTCCTTGTGAGAATTTTGACAACAAGGAGGAGCCATCTCGGTAGGTAAGAATTTGCTCACCACGGGCAGGGGCAATTTTGAAATTACCCTGCGTGTTTGGGAGCCGGAGATTAGCACTTTTATTCAAAAAAACGTCCCGAAATACGAATTCCTCCGTGTTTACCTGGCTGGCTTGACGGGGTGTAGATTCGTATGCCCCGAGGTTTCCAGCTGCAAAATTTTGCAAAAATGCATTGTAGGAATTGAGGTCGGAAATTTGGCCAGGGAACACTAGGACATTGCCGCCATTTTGGCTAAAGACTTTTAGCTCATTCGCCAGGCCGGAAGAAATGACCGGTAATTCATTCAACACAATCAGTTGATAATCAGCTAGTTTGGAATAATCCAAGGCGCGCGGGTCCGCATTGTCCAGATGAAAATATTTGGCACCGAGGAAAGCGTTGTCCAGAAATTTATTCTCTCCAGCGCCATTGACAGCCAAAACATTAATGCGTTCGGCAACGTGGAACGCAAGGAAATAATCGTCGTCAAACTGCACTGGATAGTCCGTCAAGGATACGCGCGCTTCATGCCAGCCAGCGTGCAAAATCGTAAAGCTCACCGTGTCGAGCCGCGTGCCATGGGCAGGGATACTGACTGCGCCCACTGGCTTTGTTTGGCCATCATGCCGAAGACTTAGCCGGATATCGGTGGCTTCTTCGTCGCTGCGGTTGCTGATCTTTATCAATAGGTTGGCTGGCTGATTGAGGATTTGAACGGGCGTTTCAAACCAGGCACTGTCTACGGATATATTGCGCTCTTGCACTGCACGAATGGGCACGAGATTGACCTCCAGAAGCGTGTCTCGGAAGCTGGTCACATCCGCAATGTTGGCCTGGAAATCACTGATAACGAAGGCTGTTTTATTCTCTTGTTTGCCTGTATTGAGGCATTGCTGCTGGCGGGTGAGTACTTTGGAAAGATCGCGGGAGGCAGGGCTTGTACGGATTTCTTCAATACGGGAGAGGGCGTCTTCCTTGCTCACGAGGCGCTGGTCGCGTCCTTCAAAATCGTTGGTCAAGACCTGAAAGCGGTCTTCTACGCCATACGCTGTTACAATATCCCGGGCACGTTGTTTCGCACGTTCCAGCAGCGGCGCATCTTTTGACAACGCATTCATACTAAACGAGTTGTCTACAAAAACGGAAACGGCTCGTTCTCCTTTTTTTACCCCGGAAGAAAGCGGGATGAAGGGCTGTGCAAAAGCCAGTACCATCGCCGCAATGGCCAGGCAACGCATGAGCAGCACAAGCAGGTTGCGTAGTTTCTGGCGGTTGCTGGTCTCCTCTTTCACTTCTTTGAGGAAACGGACGTTGGTAAAATACACCCGCTTAAACCGCCTAAAATAAAACAGGTGGATAATGATCGGGATGGATATGACCGCAATTGCGGAGAGGAATGCTGGGAAGAGAAATTGCACGGTGAATTTGAACTATAAACTATGAACTATGAACTATGAACTATACTCGCCTGGGCAATGGCTTTGGCGGGTAAAAACGATGCACACGTGCCAGCGTGTCCATGGGCTTAGAAATGAAGCTGCAAAAGTGCGAAGGTTTTGGCGAACAAACTTTGCTTTACCTTTGCGAACGTTTAATTTTCGATAATAATGCAAGTCTACCACGACCTACTCCACCACATCCTTCACCAAGGCACTAAAAAATCCGACCGCACTGGCACCGGCACTATCTCGGTGTTTGGGTATCAAATGCGTTTCCATTTGGCCGATGGATTCCCACTGCTGACGACCAAAAAAGTGCACACCAAAAGTATCATCCACGAGTTGTTGTGGTTTTTGAAAGGCGAAACAAATACGGCTTATCTAAAAGAAAATGGCGTGAGCATCTGGGACGAATGGGCCGATCCAAACGGGAATCTCGGCCCCGTGTACGGCAAACAATGGCGTTCATGGGCTACGCCCGAGGGCCATACCATTGACCAAATCAGCGAGGTGATCCGTACTTTGAAAACCAACCCTGATAGTCGGCGAATCATCGTTTCTGCATGGAATCCGGCAGATCTTCCCCAAATGGCGCTGGCGCCTTGTCATTGTTTGTTTCAATTCTACGTGGCAGACGGAAAACTTAGCTGTCAACTTTACCAGCGCAGTGCCGATGTGTTCCTGGGTGTACCTTTTAACATCGCTTCTTACGCTTTGTTGACCATGATGATCGCGCAGGTCTGCGATCTTGAGCCGGGTGATTTTGTCTGGACTGGCGGAGATACACACCTCTACATCAATCACTTAGAACAAGTTGAGTTGCAACTTTCCCGAACGTTTCGCCCATTGCCAACGATGAAAATTAATCCAGAAGTGCGCGATATTTTCAGTTTTAAATACGAGGATTTTGAATTGCTGGGGTATGATCCTTGGCCGGGAATCAAAGCACCAGTGGCGATTTAGAAGGCGGGTTTGAAGCTATTTTTTTGAAGCTTTTATTGCCCAAAACAGTGTTTTAACGTTGTTGCCCTTGTAGTGGTAGCGGATTCAGCCGACCTTTGCAACTCACCAAATACTGATTAACATGTTGCAAAAATCGATTTTTACCCTCCTCTTTTTCACGCTATTTACACTACTTGCCCATGCCCAACCCGTACTCCAAAACACAGTTCTTCCAGACATCGGCGATGTAGTCCAACTCACGGAAGGAGACACGTTAAACGTTAGCCAAGGCAATGCTGGAGCCAATCAAACCTGGAATTTTTCAGCCTGGAAGATTCTACCGGGCACTACGCCTACCCAGTATCTGTATATTTCACCGGTGGGCACGCCTTACGCTGCAAATTTCCCGAATGCGACCATCGTAACGAAAATTGACCAAGACACTGCCATCTATGCGTATTTCAGGGAGCAGCCCAGCCAATTTTCGCTTTTGGGTGCAGCCAGTATTGTATTTACGCAAAATTTCATAGACCCAGATACTCAGTTGAAGTTTCCGACAAATTACAACGGTTCTTATTCAGAAGATTTTGAATACACCACCGATGCAGGCACAGGCGTTGTTTTTAACTCAAAAGGATCAAGGGTTGTTAAATATGACGCTTATGGAACCCTCACTACACCTTTAGGCACCTTCCAGAATACCATACGTATCAAAGCGGTATCTTCGCAGGTAGATTCGGCAGAGTTTTCAGGCATTAAGATCATTAACCAGACCTTTTTGACCACATTCGGTTGGTTGGCTGCAGGGCATCCGGGTACTTTGGCGTCTGTGTATTACACCAATACTATCACCGAAACCAGTTTTCCTGGATTCCCGCCTATAGTTGAATTTTCCCCCGTAACTAAATCTGTAAATTACGTTTCTTCCAGTTCTGTTGGGGTCTTTGATCTCGTTCAAACAGTGAACGGAGTATCGGAACTGACTCTGGGGCCAAATCCGGCTGTGGATGAATTGACGCTGCGTTTCAATGCAAATCTCGACAAACAAAACTTGCAATTACACCTATTAGATGCGAGTGGACGGGTGCTGCAATCAAAAACTTTTGATGCCATCAATGGGGAAAATGTATTGCCCTTGTCGGTTGGCCAATTTGCTCCAGGAAGTTATTTTCTGACCTTGACTGATGGGCGCGGCGTGCAGACCTTGAGCTGGATGAAGTATTGATTTCCGATTTCCGATTACATGATTTCCGATTTCCGATTACATGATTTCCGATTTTTCAATCTTCCATTCAATCGGAAATCGGAAATCATGTAATCGGAAATCGGAAATCGAAATTACCGAATCACCACCAATCTCCCCGTAGCGCTAACGCCGTCTCCTTCCGCCTTCAGGATGTAAACGCCGGGGTTCCAATTCCGCACCTCAACATTGAATGAGCCAGTGGCTGATTCGCCAGTAGCGGTCAATTGACCCAGGGCATTGTATGCATCCCAGCGGACTGCCGTATTCACGGTCCATTCAACATGCGCGATGAAACGGGTTGGGTTCGGGCTGAGGTTCATCGTTGGAATATTAGGTGCATTGGTTTGTAACGGAAGGCTCCAATTTGCCAATTCGGTTCTGTAAAGGGCTAGACCACCACGTTGATTGCCCACTACCATTTCCAGCATACCATCATTGTCGAGGTCGGCAAAGGCAGGATGCGAACGGTTGCCCTCGTCAACATTGCCCCATTTCACGGAAATTGCGGGAAACGTATCCTGGTTTGCACCTTGCAAATAATAGGCTTCCAGTTGTCCTCGTTGGGCTCCGGTGACTATTACAGGCCCATCCGGGGTTTGTATAATGGCTGGAGTACTCATGCCCACTACATCTGGCGGGATTTTCGTGTCAATCTGCCCTATTTTTTGTAAAGTTGGAGACGGCGAAAAGAGCGGCAGCGCAGAAGAGCCATTGTTTTTGAAAAAATTAATGTTCCCCGTACGCTCACCCAGGATCAGATCTTGTAGCCCGTCGCCATCCAGATCATACACCAGCGGGGAAGAAACTGAACCAATTACATCCAAAGCCAACCACATCGGATCTGTATCGTATTCCAGAATCATAGGTTGATTTGGGCCGGCAGTATTTCGATAACAATAGACCCCGCCGAGGTTGTTGCCCACCAGCAGATCCAGGTCTTCATCGCTGTCAATATCACCGAAAGTGGGTGAAAAGTCGTAGTCCTGTGGTGCAAACTGCGATAGCCCTGTCCAATCACTATCTGTCAATTGAAAGGCTGGAGCGGCAAGCGTACCAACGTTGAGATAAAGGAAAAGCCTCGAATTGGTAAATGTTGCCTGACTGTTGATGAACGTGTAAAAGCCGTAATTTCCAACCACGAGATCAATCAGGCCATCCGCATTTACATCCGCAAAGGCTGGGTGGGCTGCAGTACCAACATCAATCATATCTCCAATAAACAGATCCTTGGATTGAAGCTCAAAGTAGTGCTGGCCGGGCACAGTAGCCGTATTTTTGTAATACCACACGCTCTTACGGTCTTCGCCACTAGTGGGGTTGTTGAGCGCAACAATGAGGTCTTTTTTGCCATCATTTTCGAAGTCAAGATAATAAGTGGCCGGGAAAGAATTGAGTTCTACAGGTACGTTATACGATGGGAAAGAAGTGTCTTGGGCCGTCATCCAGGCATTTTGTGGGGTTCCACCATTATACATCATACCGATACAAGGATAAGAGACATTGCCCAGTAGCAGGTCTTTATCACCGTCGTTGTCTTGATCGTAGGTGGTCACTGTTGCGCCTGGGTGAAGGCCATCGCGGTCTTCTGCAACATTGGGGCCTTGAAGCGCACAATTCAGGTAACAAGTATCTGGATGGCAACTTAACTCTGCCTTACACCTCACCATACCGTTTTCAAAAAAATCTCCCCAGCAATTGTCGTAAATGATAAACTCAGGTTTAGAGAGCGGTTTTCCGTTTTCCACCGACATGTTTCGAAGCATGGATAAACTAGTAGAAGTGCCTGACTGGAAAGCCAAAATATCCAGGTCTCCATCGCCATCAATATCGTCAATATTCGGTTTGTCGCCCCGACTGATCGGAAAATTGTTCCAAAACGCCGGGTTATTGTCGGGGTAAAAAATGTAAAGCGGATTGCAGGAGGAGCAATTGGGGGGATAGGTGAAAAGGTGTGGCGTAAATTTTAATCCTTGGCCATCATAATAGCCTTTGAATACCTGGATTTCCTGGCTTGCGGGGGAAAATGCCGCACAGAAAATATCCATGGCCCCATCCTTGTCGAAATCGCGCATAACCATCCAGTCCGTCAGCCCTTGCGGGAAATTATAGGCGTATTCTGGATAGAAAATATAGTCTGGCGCACCAGCGGTTCCTTCATTGATAAAAGTGAGTACGATATTGCCCACGCGATCAAATAACACGAGATCTTGTAAAAGATCGTGATCCAAATCGGCTTGAGACCATTGCGGGGCGTTTAAGCCTCCAGCAAACGGGTACGCCAAATCAATGCCGTTTGCCTTAACGGGCGCACTGAATCGCTCGAAAATCTGGGTGATTTGTGCGTTCAAGCAGTTTGCCGAAATCAGGGCAATCAGTACAATTAAGAAGGATGCTCTTTTCATGTTGTGCTTATTTGAATTAGTCAAGTTTTTTTAACGCAAAATCGCCATTTTCATAGGCAAACTTTGGCCTTCCGAAGTTTGCAGCAGGTAGGTGTACAGTCCAACTGGCCAGGTGCGCGTATCTACTCGAACTTCATTTTGCGCTGAAAGGTTCAGGGCGTGTTGTGAAATTTTTATTCCCAGGTTGTTGAAAATCAGCAAATTGGCTTCACCTTTAAGCTGTTTTACATTTTCCCAGCGGACTATGGTGTATGCCCCTGCAGGGTTTGGCTCATTTTGACGAAGGCGGAAATCGCGAAGTGGAATGCTGACGGTGTTCAAAAGCGTAGGGTCAGTATATTCCACCAACAGGTCGTCAAAGTAAAAGCCGTCGCGCTCATCGCCGTTATCAGAGCCGAGGATAAATTTCAGATCAATCGTTTGGCCAATGAAGTCAGACAAATCCATACACTCCTCTACCCATTCACCCTGGAAGTCGTCGAAAATAGCTTCGTTAAAAGGCTGAGCGCCGTTCCCGGAACCCGGTTTAGTAAATCGGCCACAAAGTGCCTGGTCTGTAACACCACTTGCGCGCACCTGTACATAGTCATAGCGCGGTTCAAGATCCCATTTTGCCCAAAAGCGAAGTTGAGGGCTTTTTGCGCCATCGGGGATATTTACCCCTGGGTTAGAAAGTTGAAAATCGGAATATGTGTTTGGCTCGTAGTTGCTGTTATTGGGCGAATCTGTGATGCTAAACGGGGAGCTCACGAAAGTACTCGTGGTTTTTTGCCAGGCACCATTCCATTCATTTATGGCGTTGCCATCTTCCGTAAAAATCCCAACATTTTTTCCGCCATAGTATTTGCGAAGGGTATCACTTTTGGAGTAGAACCCATTCGAATAGGTGTGTAAAAGCGTGAAGGCTTCTCCCGCCTGAATACTTGGCGCTAAGGTGATCTGGGTGGTCAAAAGTTTTGTTTCAAACTGATCCAATTCCCCGGATTGCGAAGCCGGAAGAACACTGAGAATATTGGAAGAAAGTGGGGTCAAAGACGAAGTTAAAGCACCATCTTCATATCCAAACCGAATGAGTTCAAGGTCAATGCTGGGGTTTAAAGTAGAATAAAAGGTTGGACTAATATCCTTGGCTTCACCAAATCGAAGCGCACAGAGCACCGTGCTAAGGTTTTGCCAAACGTTTTCGCGGTTCAAGGCATCAATTTCACCAGGCTGAGGCCAAAAACCCGTTCTGCCCACCTCCGGCGTAAATGAATTTACACCCGTCTCGCCAAACATCCAATCGTCAGAGCTCCCATTCACGTTGTAGCCCACCGTTTCAATGGAGGTGCCATTTTTGTAATGGTTTTCACGGGTTAAAAGTTTGCCGAATATAGCAAGTGCAGGATCTGCTAGTTCATTGTTGTATGCCCAAGGATAGATGAGTAAGTTGCTGAAGGTGTGGTAATTAAGCGCAAAAACAAATTCATGCGCCCGAACAAAATCACGCATTGTGCGGGTTTCCGGCTCTGAAAAAGCGGCAGGGCCACGATAAGTTTGACCATTGGTATTTGGCGAAGAACCGCTATCGTCGTTCCCCCAGAAGTAGCCATAATTTCGATTTAGGTCTACGCCAAAAGTACCATCGCCATTGTTGCGACGGTTTTTGCGCCAAAAGCCGCCGCCTAGCGGATCTGTAGTTTCATTGTACACATAGCCGTCGGGGTTTACACAGGGGATGAAGTAAAGTTCAGCGTTGTTAAGGATGTACTGAATCTCTGGGTCGGTTGCATAATTTTCAAGCAGATACCACATATAAAAAAGCATCTGGCTTGCCCCGTTTGGCTCACGGGCATGGTGCAGGGCACTGTAAAGTACTTCCGGCTCCGGCTCGTCGCTGTCAGGATTGTCGGATATTTTGATATATTGAATTTTGCGGCCTTCCCAGGTCACAATGGTGTCGCTTACATCAGCTCTGGCGGTGATCAGATTGGGAAATTTTGCATGCATATCGTCCAGCACAGCCCTCATTTCTTCAAGGGTATGGTAGCCGCCCATGCTGCCATAGGTGTAGTTGGATGGGGTAGGGTAGGGGGTCACGGCAGCAACAGCGCAGGAACCAGAGCGATTTTCGACGATGGGGTTTTGCAAACGTTGCAGGTAATCTTTTTTGAGGTCTTCAATCCTGATCTTGATTTGAAAACCAGCACTTTGTACCAGCATAATTTCTGAAGCCGAAAGATCGGCGACCAGTGCATGGCCCGGCGAATGAATACCGTGGTCAGTTTCAATGCCTAGTCGAGCCAAATTGGCAATATCTTTACCCACAAGGCTGATCTCCACGCGAGAATACTTTTCAGGTGTTTGGGCAAATACAGAAGTGCTCAACAGGAGGATGAGCACGAGAAGACCAGCATTCACCCATAAATTTTTCATGAGGGCGGCAAAAGTGCGAAAGGTTAAGGCACGCAAAAAGATGGAATGGTTCATGTTTAGAAAGAAATTTTGGCAAAATTAAACCATTGGTAACAGCAGGCGTTTTTTTTGCGTGGTTTGGCAATTGTAGGCGAAAATTTAAATGTGTACCCTTTCTGGGGCGAAAAATGAAATTGACCACGGATTGAGCAGATAGGAATGCGAATGAAATAGATTTTGAAAAAAAACCGTAAAAATCCGTTTGCTCCGTTCAATGCGTTTTCCAGTGATTATCGAGCGGGAAGCGCAAAAAAATTCCCAAGAAATCCGTAGTTTTGTGCGCTGTTTTTGGCACAACCACCTGATTTTCAAATTTCTTGAACTTATGAAATTCGTCTCCGAAGAAGTAATTGATGCCATTATTGATGCGCTGGAAGAAAATTCCGATGAGCAATACGAAAAGCAAATGGAAGGTTTTGCGGAGGCTCAGCCGGTGCTGTTTGCCTGGCTTTTCAGCGAGGAATTCGAACTGCTTAACGACGACGAGAAGGGCTATCTGCAATATCTAGCACTTATCGCCTGGAAATCTATAGTAGAGGTGAATGGCCCAATGGATGCCGTTTCGGAGCAGGAAATCGGGGAGGCAGAAGAGAATAACTATGAAATTCTGGAGGCCTCAACGGCTAAAAAATTTCGAGATCGTTTAGACTCCTTTTTTGAAGATTCGCCACAAGAAGACCTGCTCGCATTCGCAGAAGAAGCCGTGCTCGAAAGCGAAGATGACCCCGATTCACTCGTCAGCAAAGAAGGCCGCGAGCCAATTTTTATTGCGCTCAAGACGATTGTGGATGTTTTGACAATGGAATAGTTTTTTATTTGGGGATTTGGGGATATGGTTATTTGGGGATTTGTTGTGCCAGCGCTTGATATTGAGCGTATTGCTTTGACAATTCAGAGGCCAGGCTCAGTCCGAGTTGAATCATCTTTTGTGATTTGTCATGTCGCAGCGCAGCGCAGACATCCACATAACCCAAGTCCAATGACAATGCTTAGTTTATCCATGAACCCAGCTTAGATTTGAAGGGGATTTCGAAGATGCTTGGCTTGTGTAGCTGTCTGCGCTGCGACATGACAAACCTGTTCAGCTTTGCCATAGATTTAAAAAATCTTAAGGATTTCGAGAAATTCAAAATGCAATTCCGAGATAAATTCTCAGTTTAGGCTTTTTACACTCCCCCGAATACCAGGCTCAGGCGCAACAAATAACCAAATCCCCAAATAAACAAATCCCCCAAATAAACAAATCCCCAAATAAACAAATAACCACCAAGCCATGTCTCTAACCACAGCTACTGCCAAGCTCGAACGCAACGGATTTCTGGATCTCGAGGTAGATCCAACCCTTGATCTGGTTGCCGAAATCAATCGACTCAAGCGCGAGAAAAACGCGGTCATACTCGCACACTATTACCAGGATTCCGAAATTCAGGATATTGCCGACTACATCGGCGATTCGCTAGGGCTTTCCCAAAAAGCGGCTACAACTGAGGCGGATATCATCGTTTTCGCGGGGGTACACTTCATGGCTGAAACGGCTAAAATGCTCAGCCCTACCAAAAAAGTCTTATTGCCCGACCTCAAAGCGGGCTGTTCTTTGGCTGATTCTTGTCCGCCGGCACTTTTTAGAAAATTCAAGGAAAAATATCCCGACCATACCGTGGTCAGTTACATCAACTGCACTGCCGAGCTCAAAACGCTAACTGATATTTGCTGTACCAGCACCAATGCTGTGGCTATTATCGAAAGCATCCCAAAAGACCAGCCCATTATTTTTGCCCCCGACAAAAACCTGGGTGCTTATCTCATCAAAAAGACCGGGCGAGATATGGTGCTTTGGAACGGGGCGTGCATGGTGCACGAAATTTTCAGCCATGAGCGTATCGTAAAGCTTCGGCTACGTCACCCTAACGCCAAGTTCATTGCTCACCCAGAGTGTGAGGCTCACATCCTGGACATGGCCGACTTCATAGGGTCTACCACGGGCCTATTGAAGTACACCATAAACGACTCCGCCACCGAATTTATCGTGGCTACTGAAGCGGGTATTTTGCATCAGATGGAAAAGTCAAGTCCGCATAAAACCTTTATTCCAGCCCCACCTGAGAATAATTGTGCCTGCAACGAATGCCCTCACATGAAGCGGAACACCCTCGAAAAACTGTATCTTTGTATGAAGTACGAACTTCCTGAAATCATCCTTCCCGATTGGGTGATCGAGCAAGGACGGGCATCCATTGATCGGATGATGGAGGTTTCGGCAAAGGCAGGATTGGTGGCGGCATAATTCCCAAAATTGTCTAAAACCGACATCTGGTTTGGCATTATTACAGTTCTTTTGCTGCTGCAAAAAACCTGCTGGGCAAAGTCTAGGCCTACCCCAATCTATGGTTCATTAGGTGCTCCCCATTTGGTCTAAACGGACAACGATTATTTCCGATTCATTTTCAATTTAGTGGCAACATGGCTTCGAGTCGTATCCATTAGCACGACTATTGAATCGTATTTCCAAGCAAAATCAACCC
>JBBQLD010000110.1:0-11411 GCA_038327555.1 Chitinophagales bacterium | reverse complement strand
GATTTTTATCTGAAAACTTTGCGTTTCGGCTCTTTTGATCTCCACAAAAGGCTGCGGAACTGGCAGGTGTGAAAATTTCTTTCGCCATGCATATAAAGTCGGCAGGGGAACACCGACTTGTTGGCTAAATGCCCGTGCGCTACAATCCGATTTTGCAAATAAGGATATGATCGCCTTTTTCTCCGCTGCGGTGCGTCTTTTTGTCATTTTGTGTATTTTTGCACAAAGATCAGGCAGAGAAGCGGTGCGGGCAAGATGGGGTTGGTAGTAGGCTTACACGAAGCGTGCGGGATCCCGCTGTTCGTCAATCAAGGCACGCAACTGGCTGTACAAACTTGGTAGGCGTTGAATTTCGTCGATGATGACGCATTTTTCCTGATGTTCCCGAAGGAACAGCCCCGGAGAAGCCAATTTGTCAAAATCTTGCTCATCCTGCAAATCCAGATAAATCGAGGGCTTGTCCAAGCAGGTTTGCAAGTACTTCGCCAGCGTGGTTTTACCCACCTGACGCGGCCCAATGATATTGGCAGCAGGAAAAACGCGCAGATTTTTCAGAATGGTTTCGGTAATGGCACGGGTAATCATGCTGCGAAGACATACATTACCGAGTAAATTCTTTTTTTCATGTTTAATTTACTCGGAACAATTGAAGCCGTCTGATTGCACCTGGGGTTCCCGATGACTTAGATTTCCGTCCCCAAACCCCAAAAATCCAAATCCCACCCACCAAATCCCCGCCCACCCATTCCCAAAACGTACTTTTGCGCCAAAGCACCTCGTGATCATGCGTTTTCAAACCATCCTTGCCACCTTTCTTTTCCTACTTCCTAGTTTGGCTTCCGCCCAACAAACCGCCACCGTATACGGCCGCGTCACTGACGCATCGGATGGCTCGCCGGTCGAACTGGTCAGTGTCTATATCAAAGGTTCCGGCAAAGCGGTAAGTACCGACGAAAACGGAAAATTTGCTACTCAGGTTCCTGCCAGCCAACGGGTTACCCTCTCCTTCAAACGGGTAGCCTACAAAGAAAATTCGGCAGATATTCTGCCCTTGCAACCCGGCGCACGCTATGCGCTCGATGTCGCCATGTCGCCCGTAGGCGCCAATCTTGAAGTTGTAATCAGTGGCCGCAGGTTGGACGATGGGGGGATGGTGAAGGAAAAAAACATCACCGACCTTAAAATGCTGCCCAGTACCACGGGCAATCTGGAAAGTGTACTTCCCCATATTGCGCTGGGCACCAACATGGGTACTGGCGGCGAACTCAGTTCGCAATACCAGGTTCGCGGCGGCAACTACGACGAAAACCTGGTGTATGTCAATGACTTCGAAATCTACCGTCCGCAATTGATTCGCGCCGGACAACAGGAGGGTTTGACTTTCCCCAATATTGACCTCGTGCGCGATTTGTCTTTTTCCAGCGGCGGATTTCAGGCCAAATACGGCGACAAACTTTCCTCGGTGCTGGACATTAAATACAAACGCCCAGATAGTTTGCGGGCCAGTGCGAGCGCCAGTTTTTTGGGCGCTACCGCACATTTAGAAGGCAGCTGGAAACCTAAAAAAGAAAGCTACCGGGCGTTCCGGTATCTGGTAGGTGCACGTTACAAAACCACCCAAAATCTGCTGGGTAGTCTGGATGTGAAAGGTGAATATGTGCCAAATTTCACAGACATTCAGGCCTACCTGACCTATGATTTGAGCCGGGATTGGCAGATCGGGGCCATTGGGAATTTCAATCGCTCGACCTATACTTTTCAACCGCAAAGTCTGGCCAGAGCATTCGGCCTGATCGATTATGCCTTGCAATTACGCACCAATTTTGAAGGTCAGGAAGTGGACGATTTTACGCAGGCCATGGGCGGTCTTTCACTCACCTTCCTGCCTGACCGGGATCACAATCCCTTGTATCATAAGTTTTTAGCATCTGCCTATACCAGTCAGGAAAATGAACGTTTCGACATTCTCGGCTATTATATTCTGGGTGAACTGGATGAAAATCTGGGTTCCGACAATTTTGGAGAGATCACCAATATACTCGGCTCGGGAACCCAACATACCTGGGTACGAAACTACCTCAACGCCGAAGTGCGCAACATAGAATATAAGGGTGGCATAGAACTCCAGCAGGAGAAAACCGATGCCGGACTGGAGCGCAACCACTTTCTCCAATGGTCGGCCAAGTGGCAAAACGAACAAATTCAAGATAAGATCAACGAGTGGGAACGGCTTGATTCGGCCCTTTATTCCCTGCCCTACGATACGGTTGCGCTTCAGGTGCGTCGAGTGTTAAAAACACGCAATTCCTTGTCCAGCGATCGCTTCTCTGCGTTTTTTCAGGACACTTGGACCTGGAAAAAAGACGGCGTTCGAGAAATGCAGATCATGGCTGGCGCAAGGGGACAATACTGGACTTTGAACAAAGATTGGTTTGTGACCCCAAGGGCGCAATTTTTATACAAACCTTTGGATACCAAACGAGATGTATCCTATCGTCTGGGGGGCGGTTTGTTTTTTCAGCCCTCTTTTTATCGAGAAATGCGGCGCTTAGATGGCTCCGTAAACACCAATTTGCAGGCGCAAAAATCAGCGCATATCGTAGGCGGTTTCACCTGGGATTTTCTCTGGGGCAAAAGCCGTCCGGTGAAAATGCGTCTCATCGCCGAGAGCTACTATAAAAAAATGTGGGACCTCGTTTCTTTCGATCTTGACAACGTGCGCATCCGGTATGCCGGAGAAAACAACTCCCAGGGATACGCCACTGGTTTTGACATTCGCCTCAACGGCGAGTTCGTAAAAGGCGCAGAAAGTTGGGTCAATTTCTCTATGCTCCGCACCCGTGAAAGCATTGACGGGGTACAACATAAAGTGCGGAACCTTGGCCAGCGCGAAGGACAGGACGTAAAGGACGTGCCTCGCCCAACAGATCGGCTTTTCACGTTTTCTACCTTCTTCCAGGATTACCTCCGAAAAAATAAAAGTATTCGGATGCACCTCAATTTTACGGTCGGTTCGGGTTTGCCTTTTGGCGTACCTGACAATAATGTGATTTACAGAAATTCTTACCGTTTTGCACCCTACCACCGGGTGGATATTGGCTTTGGTTTTCAGCTTTGGAAGGAACAATGGCGCAATAAAAAGCCACATCATTTCCTGCGATTCACCCGAAATACCTGGGCTAGTCTGGAGGTTTTCAACCTCCTAAAAGTAGCCAACGAGGCGTCTAATGTCTGGATCAAAACGATTGAGAATACACAATACGCGATTCCGAACTACTTGACTGGCAGGCGTTTGAATGTTCGGATACGGATGGATTTTTGATTGTTTGACAGGATTTACTGGATCAACAGGATGTTTCAGCGAAACCGAAATATCCTGTTGATCCAGTAAATCCTGTCAAAAGCCCTTCAGAAATCAATTTCCCGCCTTAACAAACTTAACCGTGCGGGCATACTGTTCCCCGCGCATGATTAGGAAATAAGTCCCAGCCTGAAGCTGAGCGATGTCCAGCTTTTGCCAGGTATCTTTGGGGATAAAATTGTGGCTGCTCAAGCGCACTCTACCCTGAATATCTTCCAAAATCAGGTTCGAAACATCAAATCCAAGGCACCGAAATTGCAGGAATTCTACGGCTGGATTGGGAAAAACCTCAATCTTGAAGGCAGTTTCAGGTTCGTTTGCACTGCTCGTTACCTCCACCTTTATTTCATCCGTTCCGGCACATCCGAAAGCATTCGTTACCGTAACGGAATAGGTTCCCATGAGTTGTACGGAAATGATCGCCGTGGTCGCCCCGGTTGACCAAAGATAACTCAGGCCTGATCCAGATGCATTTAGGTTGACTTGTTGTCCTTGTACAATGACTTGGTCAGGCCCTAAATTAACGATAGGATTACTCAAAGCCGTTACATTAATCGATACATCGTCCGAACATCCAAAGCTGCTTGTAATCGTCGCTGAATAGGTTCCGCCTTGTGAAACCGAAATATTTTGGGTGGTTTGGCCAGTGCTCCAGGCATAAGCGCTAAATCCTGAATTGGCCGTCAACACGGTGGATTGGCCCGCACAAAAGGCCGAATTTCCGCTAATGGTCGCCGTTGGGGCTGGGTTAATGGTAATAAGTTGATTGCTCGTGCCGGTACAGCCTTGTGCATTGGACACTGTAACAGAATAGGTTCCGCCTTGTGTAACCGTAATATTTTGGGTGGTTTGGCCAGTGCTCCAGGCATAGGTGTTAAATCCTGTATTGGCCGTCAGCACGGTGGATTGGCCCGCACAAAAGTTCAAATTTCCGCTAATGCTCGCCGTAGGGGCCGGGTTAACCGCAATAAGTTGATTGTCGGTGCCCGTGCAGCCTTGTGCATTCACCACAGTAACAGAATAGGTTCCGCCTTGCGTAACCGTAATATTTTGGGTGGTTTGTCCTGTGCTCCAGGTATAGACGGAAAATCCTGCTCCGGCAAGGAGTACCGAACTTGCCCCTTCACAAAAACTTTGAATGCCTGAAATATTAACGGAAGGCGCGGCAAGTAAGCTGACCGTCACAGCATTAGTGGCTGTGCAACCTTGATTATTGGTTACCGTTACCTGATACGATCCGGCCTGTAGCACCTGTATGCTTGCGGTATTTTGATTTGTACTCCACTGGTAGGCTGTAAAACCCATTGGAGCACTTAAGGTCGTGTTTCCACTTGGACAAAAAACCAAGGCACCTGAAATGAGCGGGCTGGGTACATTGAGGACACTAATAGAAATAGTGGCCGTATTGGTACAAGTATTTGCATTGGTTATGGTAACCGTATACGTGCCGCTATTTTGAACCGAAATATTGCGTGTCGTTTGTCCGTTGCTCCAGGCATAAGCGCTAAATCCGGCACCGGCATCCAGACTGCTGGATGCTCCTTGGCAAATTTCAGTATCCCCACTTATGCTCGTGCTGGGTGTGTTGCCAAGTTGAACCGTGGTAGAGCCTGAGGAGGTGCAGCCAAGGGCATTTGAAACCGTCACGCTGTAAGTTCCTGCTTGTTGGATCTGGATGGACGACGTTGTTTGGCCATTGCTCCAAAGATAGGTTTGATACCCTGCCCCGGCAGAAAGCGTACCTGCTACCGAGCCGCAAAACTGCGTTTGCCCGGAAATATCAGGGGGGGGTGGCGCATTGGTTTCAGCACAAGAAAAATGAACCGGTTCGCCCATGACACAGTTACTGAAATCAACTTCCGGGAAGTTGATGGCAAAGGGAGCCTCATCAAATTCGAGGCTTGCGTTGATATAGTTGGGTTTGAATCCCTGGTTAAAATCATCGCTCACAATCAGTGTCCAGACTCCATTTGGGTCAATACTCTTGAAGGGGCCGAAGGATTCATCACTGTTTATTAGCCCTGTGTAACAATTTCCATTGCATCCATCCCAAACACTTACGCCAGACATATCATCCACATAGCAAGCATTAAACCCGGCGGTTCCGTTTGCAAAACCCGGGAAAAAATACGTCAGATAAACTTCCGTACCAAATGGATCTCTGATTCTTATATCCAAATCGTTCAAGGTACAAAACCCTGCATAGGTGATTTGAACACAAACCTTTTTCAAATTAGCGCTGGTAGGCGTCTGCCATACTTTGATTGGAATTTCCGTTTCCCCAGCTACCCCGGCATTTACATCTTTGATTGGAATATTGCTGAAGGTGGTGTTATTTGAGAAATTTACAGGCGCCGGGGAATCATTTTGGGACACGAATGGCGTCGCGTGGTAAGTTTTATTGGGGTCTAAATTAGTGCCGCAGGTGAATGCTTTTGATAGCGCTCCGCCAGTACCTGATTTGAACATAAAACTACTGAGGTTTGGCGTCACGGTTAGCGGATTCACAACGGCTCCTGCCAGTGCCATATTCAAGCTAGCCTGATTGGTAACAACATTCGAAATCGGTGCGTCCTGAGTGAACCACCAGCCCACAATTTGGTTCGTTCCAAGATTTGTCGCACCCGTCGTACTCAGGTTTAATTGAATATTTCCTGCGCAACTAATTACCGAAGACGTACTTGCATCACCCGGAGCGATCGCTGCCGCTGAGTTGTCCAGAAGATTGACCGTTGCGACGGTGGTGCAATCACTTTTATCTGTAATGGTAACGGTGTATGTTCCGGGCAATAAACTGGAAATAGCAGCATTGCTTTGTCCATTACTCCAGGCATAAGCTTTGGCGCCTGCGGAGAAAGCTGCGGTGACTGTACCGTTATTTTCGCAATTGGGGTCCGTTTTGCTGAACAAAACCGTTGGCGTTTCTTCCAGAATAAGCACCACTTTATAGGTAAAAGAGGTTGCAGGGGCATTGGCAATGCCAGAAACGGTGACCGTGTACACAACGTCTTCTTTATTGACAAAACTAGTTATTGAATTAGGCATTTCCCAGGTCAGGGTATTGTCGCCATAACCAGTTTGGTAAGGATGTTGCGTGATGCCGACCGTAGCTCCAGCTTCATCTTTGACCAATACTGTTGCATTTGAAAAATTAGCCCCTGGAATTCCAAAAGACCATCGGGTCATCGTCAGTGATCTAGGAAAAAATCCTTCGCATGGATACGCAATAAAGGAGGGCAAAATTGGAGGAACAGCAGTTGGACCGAAAACGAACAACGCATTTGCGGCGCTAGAGCTGGTTGAGCCAGTTCCTAACTTAGTGGCCCGCGAATACAGTATCCAGCGTCGGTGCCCGGCGGGTTCGTTTCCGGTTCCGGGGTCTATCATATATAAGGATATCGCGCCAGAGGCGTGAGCGCCCAGAGCCAGATTGGAACTGCCCGCTCCATTGCTTCCGGCTTGAGTCCAACAAGTCCAGTTGTTGGGAGGCGTGTGACTAAGGTTGTCATTGGCATCCATGATCAAGGCGGCCGCCTGGCAATTGGCCTCATAAGCATTTTGATCAAAGACCACATTATTGCTCAACCCAACCAAATTTCGGAAATAATTTATCCGGTTTAGGGTATTGGTTTTAGCAGATTCCGAAGTGGTACCGGGGGTACACGTAGCCACACTTCCGGTCCATCCAAGTTGGGCGGTTGTAACCTCTGAAGGGAGATAAACCGTATTAAAATTGTCGATAATCGTCTGTCGATTGCAGGGTGCTGGCTTTTGCAGGATGATGCCCGGGAGATCATTTATGCTGATTTGCTGTTCTAAGGACCAATGATAGGGCGCTGTAAGGAGTTGCTGTGCAAACAGATTTCCAACCAGGAAAATCAGGGCAAGACTGATCAAAAATTGCTTCTTCATAAGTAGTTGGTTTGTAGTTTTTGTGAGATACGGTTGTGTATCGTACGTGTTAAATAGCCGTAGATTACTGGTTTGACCGAGCATTTTAGGTGGATAAATCTCCTAAAAATGGAAAATCCACCAAAGTGCTTGCAAACATAACCATCACGCTTGTTGCACTTTGTCTTTTACTGATATTTTTTTACACCTGAAGCAGTTGCGTACTTATTCTGAGATATACAGGATCGTATCCAAGACTGGCTTGTACGTAAGCGAAATCTCCACTTTCATACTTCCCCGAACATCATGCGGATAATACAAACTATCATGCCCGAAAGCCACGAGCCAATGGCGGCCTTCTGGAATAGGTGCGATGCAGCCACGAGCGTCGGCACCAGTTTTGAATGAAGCGTCGTAGAATGACGTCGGCTTATCGTAGCCTGGAAAAGTATCTGAGTTGTACTTCACATAGATGCTGGCATTGGGGATAGGCAAAGTATGGTGTTGGGTACGGACACAAACTTTGGTGGGCAAGGGGATTTCGTCAGGCAATGCCGGGCGGCAAGCCTGTTGGGCTAGAAAACAGATGGAGAGCAGGAGAGTAATCTTTTTCAAAGCTCAGTGGTGGATGTATCGTTGATGGAGTTGGATATCAACGTAATGCACTTACAAATATGCAGTAAAATCGGCCAACTGTTTGTCGGTTTTAGACAAAAGGGAAAGATTTAAAAATATGCGCCTCTAAAGGAGGTTATTTCTACTTTTGGCCTGCCATTTTCACCAAAACATTTGAACCAACCAACTTATGGCTACCACCACAAAAAAAGATTCCAAGTCCGAAAAGGCTCCTTACATCGGCATCTCGGATCCTGCAGACCTGAGCACCATACCAACGAACCGAATCGTCACCCTCGACGAATTCATTCTGCGCTCCGAAAAAGACTTCGATTACGCTACCGGCGAGCTCACTGGCCTCCTGCGTGACATTGGCGTTGCGGCCAAAATCATCAACCGCGAAGTAAATAAAGCGGGCCTGGTCAATATCCTCGGTGTAGCCGATAGTGGCGAAAACCTGAGCGGCGACACCCAGCAAAAACTCGATGTATACGCTAATGAACGGCTTATTGAGTGCCTTCAAAACTCTGGAGAATGCTGCGCCATCGCTTCGGAAGAAAACGACGACTTCATTCCTGTGCCACCTGTAGGCTCCAAGCAAAGCCATTACATCGTGATGTTTGATCCGCTCGACGGCTCTTCAAATATTGATGTAAACATGTCGGTAGGTACAATTTTCGCGATCTATCGCCGCCAAAGCGACCCGAGTGGACCTGCCACCAAAGAAGATTTTTTGCAGTCGGGCACAAAGCAAGTCGCTGCCGGATACGTACTTTATGGCACTTCTACCATGTTGGTGTACACTACCGGGCGCGGCGTCAACGGCTTCACGCTTGACCCTAGCATCGGCGAGTTTTGCCTCAGCCACCGCAATATGCGCATCCCGGAAAATAGCCAAACTTACTCGGTAAACCAGGGCTACTATTCCAAGTTCGACCTCGAAATGCGCCGCTATATTGACCACTGTTCCGACCAGAACTACGGCCTGCGCTACATTGGCAGCATGGTGAGCGATGTACACCGCATCTTGATTCAGGGGGGGATTTTCCTTTATCCGAGCACACGAAAATACCCAAAAGGCAAACTTCGCCTGCTGTACGAATGCAATCCGCTGGCCATGTTAATTGAACAGGCGGGTGGTAAAGCTTTAAATACGCACCTAAAACGCATCCTTGATTTAGTCCCCAATGATCTTCACCAACGCTGCACCATTGCCATTGGCTCGCCAGTGATGGTGGATGAGTTGAAGAATTTCATTGAGCGATATTCGGCGTTGCCGTTGTAGGTTTGACAAGCGTCAAATCAAGCTTACCGTTCCATAAAAATGTCGGCGCGACTTCAAGTCACGCCGACATTTCAAAAGATCATTTTATCCAAAATCCTCCGGCAAAAATCAATCCTCCAGCACCACTGCCGATTCAATCACAACAGTTTCCTTGGGCACGTCATCATGTCCGCCAAAACGGCCAGTAGGAACAACTTTCATCGCGTCCACGACCTCCATTCCATCCACGACCTCCCCAAAAACGCAGTAGCCCCAACCCTGCATGTTTTCGCCACTGTGGTTTAAGAACGCATTGTCCTTAACATTGATAAAAAACTGCGCGGTAGCAGAATGCGGATCACCAGTACGGGCCATTGCAATGGTATATTTCAGGTTTTCCAAGCCATTGTTGGCTTCATTTTTAATGGGTGATCCACTGGGCTTTGAGTTCATTCCAGCATCCATTCCTCCTCCCTGGATCATAAAATCATTGATCACACGGTGAAATATGGTGCCATTGTAATGTCCGGCGTTGACGTATTTGATAAAATTCTCAACAGTCAGGGGTGCTTTTTCCTGATTCAGGGAAAGGGTGATGACACCCATAGATGTGGTTAGTTGAACCTTCATTTTTTTCTTTAAAATTTGCTGTAAAATTGTTTTGAAAATGCTTTCGGAGAAATTCGAGGCGCGTCGAAGCAATCTGTCTGGAAACGCTTCAGCCCGGCAAAGATAGCTTAAGGAACGTGTCATTGAGGATTTTCGGCTCATCTAAAATCTCAATTCAAGGCTTTCCATTTATTTCGGCACTAGCCCCAATAGTCTTCCGGCAAAGAAGGCTTTTCTAGATTATTACCACACGCTAGTGGCAGGGGCACGAAGTCTTTTATAGTTTGGTCAGATTATTTTGAGATGAGACTAGGCGCGACGAAGGATTGTAGCGGGCTCTCCATGACTGAGGCGCAACAAAGTATCAGTTCAAAAGAGTCGAACAAACTATCAAAGACTTCGTGCCCCTGCCATTAGGCTCAGGAACGTGTTCCATAAAAACCGAAAAGTAAGATTTTTGCGTCGCGAAGGTAAGAATGACAAACCTTTGCGGCTTCAATCTTATTTGACAACATGCAAAAACTACTTTTCATACTGCTATCACTGCTACTTCAACAACCCATTTTTGCTCAAAAAATCAACAAGTATTGGGTAGAATTCCAAGACAAACACAACTCCCCCTTTTGCACTTGTCGTCCGACGGAATTCTTGTCCGCCCGCGCCATTGAGCGCCGTGTACATGCCAACATTGAAGTAGTGGAAAATGATTTGCCCGTTAACCCAGACTACCTTAATCAATTAAAAACCAATACTATACACATCCACAGTGCCTCTCGTTGGCTAAATGCTGCGGCAATCATGGCGGATTCTGTTTCTGCCGAAGCGATCAAAACCCTCCCTTTCGTAAAAGCCGTAACCTACCTCGGCCCACACCTAAAGTACCGTAATCCGCCCAATCGTCGGGTCAAAAAACGAGCACCCTTGGCCTCAGCACCTGCTATTCTGGGCGATGATATCCCACTTTGGGGCTATGCGGGTCAACAGAACGAATTGCTTGGCATACCCGTGCTGCACCTGGCTGGCCATCGTGGCGCAGGCATCTGGGTGGCGGTGATGGATGGCGGCTTCACCAATGCAGATACGATTCCAATGTTCGACAGCATTGGGTTGCAGGGACGGCTTTTCCCAGGCTGGGATTTTGTGGAACGAGATGGAGGGGTCTTTGAGGCAGCGCAACATGGAACCTCGGTGCTTTCCGTGATGGCTGCAAATTTGCCTCAATATTTCGTCGGAACAGCACCTGATGCAACGTATTTTTTGTTAAAAACGGAAGACACTGGCGGCGAGTTTCCGATAGAAGAAGTGAACTGGACCGCTGGTGCAGAATGGGCCGATAGTGTGGGGGTGAACATTATCAATGCCTCGCTCGGCTACACTAGTTTTAATGACAACAACCTGAGTCACAAATACCTTGACCTTGACGGACGAACAGCCATTGGTTCGCGTGGAGCGAGCATTGCAGCCACCAAAGGCATGATTATTTGCAACAGTGCCGGAAATGAGGGCGACGGCGAATGGCATTATATCGGTGTACCTGCTGATGCGCCTGGAATCATTGCCGTAGGCGCCGTAAATGCTGCAGGGAAACGAGCTGAATTTAGTTCATTTGGCCCAAGCTCCGACGGTCGAATCAAACCCGATTTGGTTGCACCAGGCGATCAGGTGGTGGTA
>JBBQLD010000109.1:0-11457 GCA_038327555.1 Chitinophagales bacterium | reverse complement strand
CGTATATGAAGACCGAAAGTATTGGTCTAAATGGCAAAAAAGAGAACAAGACGGTGGAAACTTTCACCTGGGAGAAACTCGACGCAGTAGCGGATATCAAAAAAGAGTTTGGTCTTTGATTTTTGACGGTTTTTTTGACGGTTTTTTTGACAGGATAAACAAGATAAACAGGATGTGAACCGCTGCGCGGTTCTGTATAAATCCTGCATAAACCCTGTATATCCTGTCAAAAAAACCTATACAAAAAGACAACCATGTCTACCGCTCCAATTTTCGATACCCGAGCACAGGGCAAACTCTTGCTCACTGCCGAATACTTTGTGCTCGACGGCGCAACTGCCCTTGCAGTACCCGTCCGTTTTGGACAAAGCTTGTCTGTTGCGATAGGCAAGGCGCCTGGAAAATTGAGTTGGCAAAGCCAAAACTCGGATGGCCTGGTTTGGTTTTCGGCAGAATTTACGTCGCCGAATTTTCACATGCTTCAAACCTCCGATGAAAGTATAGCGCAGACTCTGGCGAACATTCTCCGCGCCTGTCAGCGACAAAACCCTTCGTTTTTTATTGAAAATCAGTCGTATTGTGTTACTACACACAACGATTTTCCCCGCGAATGGGGGCTGGGTACGAGCAGCACGCTGATTGCTGCCTTGTCGCGTTGGGCGGAAGTTGATCCATACAAAGTCCTTTTTGAGACGCTTGGCGGCTCGGGTTATGACATTGCCTGCGCTTATGCAGAAGGGCCAGTGTTGTACCGTTTGGAAGCCGGCGAAAAGCCAATGGTGGCACGAATTCAAATCATGCCACCATTACTCACCGACCAACTCTACTTCGTCTTTCTGGGCAAAAAGCAAAACAGCCGCGAAGGGATTACACATTACCGTGAGCGCGTAGGACAAAACCCCGGAATCATCGAAAAGGTCTCGCAGCTAACCCAACAGTTTTTGGAAGCCCGGACGCTGATTGAGCTGGATGCTGTGCTGCTTGCGCATGAACTTTTAGTCAGCGAAACTTTGGGATTGCCTCGCGCCAAAGAACTGTATTTCAAAGACTTTTGGGGCGAAGTGAAAAGTTTGGGTGCTTGGGGCGGGGATTTTGTTTTGGTTACAAGTGCGCGATCAGCGGCGGAGACTAAGGCGTATTTTTTAGGAAAAGGGTTGGAGGTTGTGATGCGTTGGGAAGAGATGGTATAGGATCTACTTCGGGTTAATTCCCTTTTTCGCCACAGGTTTCTTCTCTGGCAATTTCTTTTCCCTTTTTTGCACCTCCCCCTCAAAAATCATTATCGACAACGGCACCAACGGAAAAGTAACTGAATAATCCTTCCCATGCTCCGCTTTTTTAACGGCCTTCAAATCCCCAATAGAGATTCCGGATCCACCAAATTCCTTGGCATCACTGTTCAATATTTCGCGCCAGACGCCGCCATGCGGAACGCCCACTGAATATGCTGGAATGTGGTTGAGGTTGAAATGACAAACCACGAGCAACATAGGGTCTCCCGGGTCTCCATGACGCACAAACACCAGTACTGAATTTTCCGTGTCGCCGCCCGAAATCCACTCAAAACCATCTGGATGAAAAGCGTTGCGCCAGAGGGCAGGTTTGTCTTGATAAACCTTATTCAAGGCTTTTACCCAATTTTGAATGCCTTTATGATAGTCATACTGGAGCAGCTCCCAGGGTACGCCAAGGTCGTGACTCCATTCGGTGCTCTGGCCTATTTCGCCGCCCATGAATAGAATATGTGTGCCTGGGTGCGTCCATTGGTGCCCTAAAAGCACCCGGAGATTTGCAAATTTTTGAGCCTCATCGCCAGGCATTTTATACAGGAGGCTGGACTTCAAGTGTACAACCTCGTCGTGACTAAGCGGCAGCATAAACCGTTCTGAAAAGGCATACACCATGGAGAAAGTAATTTCATCCTGATGCCAGCGGCGGAAAATATCGGGGCGTTTGAAATAGGAAAGGGTATCGTGCATCCAACCCATCATCCATTTTTGGCCGAAGCCCAGGCCGCCATCAAAGGTTGGCTTAGTGACTCCGGGAAACGCGGTGCTTTCTTCGGCAATGGTTTCAATGCCGGGGAAGTTTTCATACGCAGCGTTATTGAATTCTTTAAAAAATGAAATTGCCTCGAGGTTTTCCTTTCCCCCATGAATATTGGGCAGCCACTCGCCCTCTTTGCGGGAGTAATCGTGATAGAGCATAGAAGCTACCGCATCGACTCGTAGTCCGTCGATATGATATTTGTCAAGCCAAAACAAAGCATTGGAAATCAAGAAACTGCGCACTTCATTTCGCCCATAATCGAATACGTAACTGTTCCAATCCGGGTGGAATCCTCGGCGCATATCAGCATATTCAAACAGGTGCGTACCGTCAAAAAAATACAACCCGTGAATATCGCTCGGGAAGTGCGACGGCACCCAGTCAAGGATCACCCCGATGCCGGCCTCGTGGAATTTGTCAATCAAAAACATCAAATCTTCCGGATCTCCTGATCGGCTTGTAGGTGCGAAAAAGCCTGTGATTTGGTAGCCCCAGGAAGGGAAATAGGGGTGTTCCATTACGGGCATAAGTTCCACATGCGTGAAGCCCATTTCTTTTACATAAGGCACGAGATCTTCGGCCAATTCACGCCAACTAAGCGAACGATTGCCATCACGGCTCATTTTTTTCCAGGATCCTGCATGGACTTCGTAGACGGACCAGGGCTGTGGTTTTCCAGCCTTTTCACGCCGAACGGCCATCCATTTTTCGTCTTTCCAGCTGTGATCATAATCCCATACCAAAGAAGCGGTGCGGGGCGGTGTCTCCCAAATTCGGGCAAAAGGATCCCCTTTATCCAAGGAAACCCCTACCTGGGTTTTGATATGATATTTGTACGCTGCGCCCTTTCCTATGCCGGGAATAAAGCCTTCCCAAATGCCGCTAGAATCCCAGCGGGGGAGTAAAATATGGCTGTCGAGATTCCAATCATTAAAGTCGCCTGTGACACTCACCCGTTTGGCATTGGGTGCCCAGACAGAAAAACAAACCCCCTGCTCACCTTCGTGCTCCACGAGATGGCTGCCCATTTTTTCATACAAGCGAAAATGTTTGCCGCTTTTAAAAAGTGCAACATCAAAATCTGTGAGGAGCGCGTAAGGTTTGACCATTGGATATTTGACTATTGACTGTTTTGACCGCCGTAGCTTCTGCGCAGGAGGATGACTATTGACTTCGGGCATTTGGTGCGTTGGCGAAAGGTAAGGAACGCGGTTGGAATAAAGGTACAATTTTGGTGGCCTCATTTTGTTGCGCGCTTCGTTGCGCTTCGATTTTTTGATCCCACTAAACGCCCTCCTCGCGCCTTGATAGAGAAAAAATCGATACCCTAAAATTGGACTTTTATTCCAACTGCGTTCCTGAGCCTTACAAAAAGTAGAGGCGCTGTACTCTTGGCACAGTTTTGGCTTAAAATGACTTGCCTCCCGTATGTTCTCTTATCCAACCAAAGACAATCTCGCATGAACGGACAACCTTTACACGCTGTGCTCCAACAATTTCCTATGTTGGCAGTGCTTTCGGAGGCTGAGTTGCAACGCCTTGCACTCATGGCCGAGCGCCGCACGGCCCCTCGTCACTCCTTTATTTACTTGGCCGACCAGCCCAGTGATTATGTTTGCCTGCTGGCAGGAGGAGCGGTGAAAATTGGCATTTATTCGCACGACGGCCGCGAAATCATCAAAAATATCCAACACCCATTTACAGTATTTGGTGAACTGGGCCTTACTGGCGAACAATCCCGCGTGGAATTTGCTTCTGCCATGAGTCGCGACGTGGACTATTTCGCTGTGCGGGTAGAAGATTTCAAGCAATTGATGCAACAGAATTTTAGTCTCTCTCAATCGGTAATGCTTTACCTCGGAGAGCGGCTTCGTCGGGCAGAAAGGCATTGGGAATCCTTGATTCTTAAAGATGTACGCACCCGAATTGTGGAATTTTTGAAAGAAAGTGCTGGTGAACGTGGTCGCCAAGTAGGTTTTGAAACCTTGGTAAAACACGGTTTAACGCAGCAAGACATCGCCAACCTCGTAGGTGCGAGCCGCCAAACGGTCACTGCAATCCTGAATGAACTAAAAAAATCAAATTTAATCCACTTCAATCGCAACACTATCCTCATTCGGGATATGGACAAGTTGAATTGATTCCAAAAGTCCTTCACGAAATTAAAAAAAGGCTTCACGCAGTGTGCGTGAAGCCTTTTTTAACTAAAATCCGTTCCTTAACCGCCATAAGTCAAAATGGTAACCTCCACCCGCTGGTTTCTTTTTCGACCTTCGGGTGTGGTATTGGGTTCTACTGGCTTGGTCCAGCCGTAGCCTTTATACCGTACCCGATCCCTGGATACTCCTTTTGAGATCAGCCAGTCGGCCACTGATTTGGCTCGACTTGTGGCAAGTTCCATTGCTCTGGGTTCATTGGGGTAGAGGAGATTATTGGTGTGACCGCCTATTTCTATGCTGATTTCTGAATCGCTTTTGAGCATATTATAGAGTCTTTCCAGGCCTTTTTCGCTGCTGCCTAAATCGAAGGTGTATTCGTTGGCTTTGAAATACACATCGAGGCGGAAGGTTTCGCCGCGATTGGGCTTTTTAGGTTCTGGTACGACAGAAGGAGAGGTTTTTGCTTCAGCTACGACGATGGGCTTTTCTGGCCCTTTTTTGGTCAATACGGGCTTCTTTCTCGATTCGGGCATTTTTTCTGGCCCACATACGACCTGTTTGATCGGGGTAGCATTGTCGATCAAAATATTTCCATTGGTATAAAGCGGAAGTGTTGGATTGAAGGGGTCTTGTGCGCCATAATAGGCTTCAATGATAATGTGCGACCAGGAACCTTTTTTAGGGCTAAGTCTGCAATTGTACGTTAGCCAACGCGGATGTATTACGACTGAAGAGGAGTACAGGGGCTCGCCCTTAGCACAATATCCGTTGCCACCCCAGATAATGATGCGGGTGGGGGTTGTAAAGCGCACCTTTTTATCTTTATCCTTACCTACGGGGCTTTCATAGGAAGTGTCACGCCGAAGGTCAAGACTAAACTCATAGCATTGGTTAATGGCCAGAGGTTGGCTAAGGCGTTGTCCCACACTTTCCCAAGTCCCGGTTTGGCGCACCACTAGACCTAGATATGTGCTCCCATTACGAGCCGGAGTTTTTACTTCAAAAAAGCCGGGTTGTAAATCTGGAGGAGACTCCCCACCTGGGCCGCAATTATACCAACCCGGTATTTCAATCCCAGCACCCGGTGTTCCTTCAAAAGACGGGTTAGCAAGGAAAATCTGGGTGCCCACTTGCCCCCAAGCCGCTAGCGGCATTGTAAGTATAATGGCCACTCGGATAAGTTTTGATTCAAAAAACATAGCAGTAACTGTTTTGATTAAAGTTTGCATAAAAGAAGCGGCAAAGCCTGTGCCATTTGTATGTTGGCTGACAATTAATACGCCTATTCTCCTAAAAGCTTCGCACTAACGCCTGAACATCTGTTTTTAATATTCCTTTTCGATGAAAGTAACGTTAAAAAGCCCGATTGCATGGTTAATGCTGTCGGGCGTTGGGAGGGCATCCACAATTAACCTCACCACCGAATCAGTGCGCTTCCCCAGGTGAAACCGCTTCCAAATGCGGCCAGACAGACCAGGTCTCCTTTGTTTATTTTTCCAGCTTCCCATGCCTCACAGAGCGCGATGGGAACAGAGGCCGCCGTGGTGTTACCATATTTTTGAATATTGTTCCAGACCTGATCGTCTCGGAGGCGAAGCAGGCGTTGCACCATTTGACTAATTCGGAGGTTGGCCTGGTGTGGAATAAACATCGAAATATCAGTGGTCTGTAATCCCACTTCAGCTAAAGCCTCGTTGATGACCTCCGGGAATTTCTGAATAGCGAGTTTGAAAACAAATTGGCCTTCCATATTTGGGAATAGCAAGCCGTCTTCTACCATTTTTGGGGTAATAAAAATCTCGCCATAAGTATCTGCGGGCGGGTAACCCAAGTCTGTGGTATCCCCCGTTCTTTTTTGATGATATCCGCCGTGGGCGCCAGGATTTATGAAGGCAAGCTTTTCGGCATAAGTACCATCTGAATGCAGTTTTGTGGTCAGTATACCTTGGTTTTCGTCTTCTGTAGGTTGAATAATGGCCGCACCTGCACCATCTCCAAAAATGACGGTAACATTTCGGCCACGGGTGCTAAAATCAAGTCCCATCGAGTGCATTTCGGCCCCTACAACCAGCACATTTTTGTACATACCGGTTTTCACAAATTGGTCGGCAATACTGAGTGCGTATAAAAACCCGGTACACTGATTGCGAATATCGAGCGCACCTACTTCCTTGTGTGTAATGCCGAGTTCGCGCTGCATTAGCACGCCACAGCCTGGGAAATAATAGTCCGGGCTTAGCGTAGCAAATATGATGAAATCAATGTCTTCCGGGCTTATTCCTGCACGTTCACAGGCAACCAAGGCGGCTTTTGCACCCATGCTGGAGGTGGTTTCCTCGTGCTTTTTACCATAATGGCGTGTTTGTATACCCGTTCGCTCTTGTACCCACTCGTCGGTGGTGTCCATCACTTGGGCGAGGTCGTTGTTCGAGACGATTCGTTCGGGGAGGTAGGAGCCGATTCCGGCGATTTTGCTGCGCTTCATGTTAGGAGGAGAAAGATTTATCTATGAATGCCTAAATTTCCCAGCAAATAACGGTCAAATCGATCAAAGGTTTTTGTGAAGTTTTTTGATCAGGCGCGTTTTGAATTTACAACCCAAACCCCAATTATGGTAACCGCCATACCCACCACTTCCCAAAGGGTCAATGCCTCTCCCAACAAAGCCCAACCCAGCAGAATTGCAACCACCGGATTGATGTAGGTATACAACGATGAAACGGTGGCACTCAAGTGCTTGAGTACAAACATATACAAGGTGAACGCCAGCGCAGAACCAATGGTAGCCAGGTAAACCACAGAAGCCCAGCCCTGAGTAGTATGGTGGATGGTGTGGGTGGTATCAAATAACAAACTCATCACAAACCCACCCAAGCCTCCAGAAGTAATTTGAAGCCCCGCATTGAGCAGCGGCGATACCCCCGGAGCATTCCATTGTTTGGCCATTACTGTACCCAGCGACCAGGTGAAACAAGATGCAAAACAGCCCGCGATGCCCCAGCGATATTCAGGACGGATGAAATCCTGCCAGCCTTCCCTGAAAATCAGTGCCAAGCCTCCGAAGCCCAACAATACGCCCAATACCATGCGCCCTGATATGGGATCCTTACTTCTGCCATGCCATGCCAATGAAAGCAATACCACCAATACTGGCGTGAGTGACCCAATAATAGCCGCCAGACCTGATGATACATATTGCATTCCCCAAGTAACGAAGCCGTTGCCGCCAGTAATTGTCGCGATGCCAGTGAGTGCCTGGAGACCAATGTATCTGCGTTCTGGCATTTTGATTTTACCGCTACCATAGGCCAAACCTAAAAGAAGAAGCCCGGCGGCAGTTTGCCGAATACCCACCAATAAGAAGGGCGGGAAATCCATGATAGCATACTTGATGGCAGTGTAGGTAGTGCCCCATACAACACAGATTAAGGCGAGGGCAAGGTAGGCTCGGCGGGTAGTAGACATGGGTCAAAGATAACAGCTCGGTTTAGGAACCTGTGCGTAATAACTTCAAATGCTACTGTTCAGGTTTATTTTTGTTCTGTTTGTCGGGGGTTTTTAGGCGCTTTTTGGAATTATATTTGACGTTGGTCGAAAAACATTAAAAACGATGGAAACGATTTACTCAAAAATCGTTTCCATGGTTACCTTTGCGGCATGTTTACAGAACAGCAGGAAAAATGGCTAAAAAGGGTGGAGGAGTTATTTTTTAAACTCGGCATTAAAAGCATCACCATGGATGATGTGGCGCGCGAGCTAGGTATTTCCAAAAAAACGCTTTACTCTTTTGTAGAAAGTAAAGACGACTTGGTGGGCAAAGTCATGAATCGGCACATGACTGATCAATGCAGAATCGATGAAAGGCTGCATGCTGAATCTACAGACGCTGTGGATGAAATGGTAAGGATAATCAAGCAAGTTATGGCTGACCTGGGGCAAATGAAGCCCAATGTAGTGCATGAAATGCAAAAATATCACCGGGATGTTTGGGATCGGATCAACGATTTTCAGCAGACGCATATCCTGAACCTAGCCCGACAAAATCTGGAGTGGGGCTGTAGAGAAGGACTTTATCGCACTGATTTTGATATAGAAATCACTGCTCGATTTTACATCGCCGGAGCAATGTCCATTTTTGATGAGCAGTATTTTCCCAAGCCACCTTACACTTTTGACGGCTTGTTTAAGGAATTCATTGTCAATTATTTATACAGTATAGTTTCCTCTAAAGGGCTGGAAATTTTACAAGAAAAACTAAAGTCTGGCGTAAATGTTTAGGAACGCGACAACAGTAACGTAGTCATTTTAGGTCAGCCATTTTTCATCAGACAAGCCTGTTTTTCTGCAAATAGTGGTGCTATTTAAAGAAAAATAGGGGTCGTATGATGGAACAAAGGGTGGCATCAAATGACTACGTTATTGTTGTCGAGTTCCTTAGCCCATATAAACTTAACAACCATTCCACTCAAGGTGCGCGAATAAGCCTTCTGTTTCGCGTGACAAACTAACCTATCATGCTTAAGCAATATTCACAAAAACTCCTCCTCCTTTGCATGCTGCTTGCTTTTGGCGCTATCCTTCGTGCCCAAAGTAATCAGGCAATGCGTCTGGCAGACTGTATACAGTATGCGCTGGAAAATCATCCCGACATAAAAAGCGCCCAATTACAATTGAAAGATGCCGACTGGCGGGTAAAAGAAAACTTCGCTACTGGCTTACCCCAAATTTCTGCAGGAGTATCCTATTCTGGATTCCTCCAACGAGGTGGTTTGCCGAGCAGTGCGCTCTCTTTTGGTGGCGGCGGTGGCTCGATCGATCAAAATTCACCTTTTTATCAGACCCTTGATCAAGCACTCGGCAACGGAGGAGTGGATGCATTGGGGCAGTTTTTAGGGGCCGCTTTTGCCTCCGATCCAGATTCTAAGATTTTTTTCAATCCAGTACACAGCATTTCGGGTACACTCGGTGTAAACCAATTAATTTTCAATAATTCCTACTTAATTGCTATTCGCGCTGCAAAATATTACCGTCAATACGTTGATAATCAATTGGCTGTAGCGCGTCAAACTGTGCGCAATAGGGTAATTGACGCTTATTTGCCGGCACTTTTGATTTCTGAAAATCTCTCTATTCTCGACAAAAACATCGGCAATTTGGAGAAGCTATTTTCAGATACAAAAGCCATCAACAAGGCAGGCTTCGCAGAACAATTGGATGTTGATCGCCTGGAACTCTCGCTTTCCACCCTGCGCAGCGAACGCGGCAACCTTGCTCGCCAGCGCGAAATCGTGGTGAATGTCCTTAAATTCAACATGGGAATGCTAGTGGCAAACGAAATCAGCCTTTCTGACGATGTCCCCACTTTACTCGCTGCTTCTGGCGACGTGGATCTGACCTCGCCAATCAATTTCATGGCACGCCCGGAATACTTACTCCTGCTCAAAGGCCGTGATCTGAGCAATATTCAGGTGGACTTATACCGCAAACCTTGGATGCCAACCGTGGCTGGCTTTGCGCAATGGCAACCAGGGTATCAAGGTGGATTTGGGAATAAAAGTTCAGATAGCTTCGATAAATGGTATTACATACCCTCAGCTGTGGCTGGTCTTTCGGTAAGCGTGCCCATTTGGGATGGTGGAGGTTCAAAAGCCAAAAAAGAACGCGCCATCATTTCGGCCCAAACGGTTGAAATTCAAAAACAAATGCTTGAGAATGCCTTTTCACTCGAACTTGACGGGGCTAGAAAGCAATACCTCAACGCTCAGGAACGTGTGGCAAACCAAGAGAAAAATCTCGCGCTTGCCCAGCGCATTTACGACACCACACAAATAAAATATAAAGCGGGCATAGGTAGTAGCTTCGAAATAACTCAATCTGAGTCAGCACTTTACAATGCTCAGCAAGGCCTACTTCAAGCAAGATTTGATTTATTGACGGCTAAAGTGGCCATCAAAAAAGCATTGGGGCAGTAAGTGTACCCCGGAACGCTGTTCCGGTATCGTAACCCAGAACGCTGTTCCGGTACAGTAACCCGGAACGCTGTTCCGGTACCGTAACCCGGAACTCCGTTCCGGTACAGTAACCCGGAACGCTGTTCCGGTATAGTAACCCGGAACTCCGTTCCGGTAACATAACTCGGAACTCCGTTCCGATCGTAATTCACCGGAACGGAGTTCCGGGTTACATTAAACAAAAAATTGATTTTAAACATGACAAATAAGACTCTTTTCCAATTTACATCCTTCGCATTAGCGATACTCCTACTTGCTTCTTGTGGCGGTGGCGGCTCAAAAGACCCGGCAACCGAACTCGCCGCGCTGAAAGGCCAAAAAGCAAAACTAGACACCCAAATAGCTGAGCTTGAAAAACAGGTCAATGCTGCCAATCCTGCGGTTAAAAAAGTAAAGACAGTGGGCTTGTCAGAGATCACGATCGCTCCGTTCAAGCATTATATCGATCTGCAAGGCAAAGTAGATGCGGACGAGAGTGTGATGGCTACCGCAAAAATGCCGGGCTCGCTCAAGCGTGTGCTAGTGAAAAATGGTGATAATGTGCGCCAAGGCCAACTCATTGCGGAAGTAGATGACGCCGTAATGGTGAAAAGCCTGGCAGAACTAGAAGGCCAACTTGCAACCGCGACCGACATCTACAATCGCCAAAAAGGTCTCTGGGATCAAAAAATTGGTACTGAAGTCGCATTCATTCAAGCTAAAAGCGGCAAAGAAAGCGTCGAGCGCAGTATTTCTACCATTAAAGAGCAGTGGAGCATGACCAAAATATATGCACCCCAAAGTGGCACGGTGGATATGGTAATGCTTAAACAAGGTCAAGCAATTGCACCAGGCATTCCGCTTTGCAATATTTTGAACATGAGCAACCTAAAAATAAAAGGTGAAGTAACCGAAGCTTATGCTTCAAAGGTTCGCAAAGGAGATCCAGTGCAGGTATTCTTCCCGGATCAAAACAAAGAAATCACCACTCGAATCACCTATGTGAGTAAAAGCATCAATCCAATGACCCGAACATTTGTAGTGGAATGTGCCCTGCCAAATGCTCGAGATGGCGGATATAGTGCCAATCAGGTGGCGGTGATGAAAATTGTGGATTATCAAAGCGCAAACGCTATTTCGATCCCGGTGAATCTGATTCAGTCCGCTGATGATGGCGACTTTGTATTAATAGCCGAAAAAACTGGTGAGAAACAAGCAATTGCCAAAAAAGTAGTGGTGAAACAGGGCCAGAATTACAA
>JBBQLD010000108.1:0-11501 GCA_038327555.1 Chitinophagales bacterium | reverse complement strand
AGATAGTGCTTCGCGAAGGCTGTGATCGCTGGGCTGTTGGCGAGCGTAACGTTTTTCGTTCAAAAAAAGCGCCGGTAAAAGCATAAAAATTAAGGCCACGAAATGGAGTAACCCCACTGTAATTTGAAAAGCACGAATGGGCGAATGCCCCATACCCTCAAATACGCCTTGCAAAGCGTAGGCACTATTTCCAAGGATAAATCCGACGGCCCAAGTAACCGAAACCAGGGTGCTGATGAGCATTCGGTCTTGAGGCGTATGGCCCAGTTCCGCCATCAAAGCATTATAGGGTATCACATAGAAGGCAAAGAAAAAGTAGTACAGCGCAATGACGATGGCAAGCCAAAGAAAATTGGTGGCACTTTCTGAGTTGTCTGGCGGAAAGAAAACCAGGCTGGCAAACAAGGCAAAAGGTGCCGCGCCCAAAAGCATGAACCACCGTCGTTTGCCGAAGGAAGATTTTTTTCGGTCACTCCAATTGGCTACCATGGGATCTACAATACCATCGAGCACTCGGCCAGCAGCACTTAAAATGCCGATAAGCGTCAACACTCCCAAGACAGCTCCCTGAAAAAGAAGCGAAGGAAAAATAGGCTGACCCTGCTCCGGCGGCATGTAAAAATAGATCAACAAATTGCCCACGGCAAAACTTGCCAGCGACCAACCTAATTGGCCCATGGCATATAAAATCAGGACACGGAGCGGGGGCCGGATGGGAAAGAGCGCCTGCACAGGAGGAGCGTCGGAAGGGAGTCGTTTTGCCATGTTGTAGATTGAAGAAATAAGGGCAAAGCAAACAAGAAAAAGTCGAATCTAGCAGCGAAATAAATTTCGCTCTACCCTAAAAAACCGAACGCCTTTTCAACCTAGTAAACAATTCCAAAGCTTTCATATCCAGCACCAAATTGCCTTTCTGGTTAAGTTCCGGGCTTCAAACTGCAGGGCTGAACTGCCTCCTCCTTAGTAGGAAAAACACGAACTTAAAGCAGAGACTGGTCTTGAACACCTTGAAAGGAATTTTGCTGCATTACCTTTGTCCTAAAATTGAACACATTCGCACCAGTAAACCATTAAACCAGCCTTATGCTGTTACAAGGAATCCTGTTAGGCATTTCGCTTAGTTTTTTAGTCGGACCATTGATGTTTGCCATTGTGGAGGCTGGCATTGGGCAAGGATTTCGGGCAGGGGTATCCGTAGCGGCAGGCATTTGGATGAGCGATCTATTGTATGTTCTGGTGGCTTTTTATGGGGTGGATGCTATGGAGGCTTTGGTTGCTTTGCCGCACTTTAGAATGTGGGCAGGCCTGGTGGGGGGGATTTTATTAGCCGGATTTGGCCTCGGAACATTTTTGAAAGCTCGGACTTCGATTCAGCTGCCGGGAAGCCTGGAAGAAAAGGCTTTATCGATATCTTCACAGCACAAAACCTACCTATGGTGGTGGATTCGCGGATTTTTAGTGAATACTATAAACCCAGGGACGGTGTTTTTTTGGCTCGGAATTGTCACAGCAGTAGTAGTACCAAGTGGTTGGAGCCGAGAGGAAATGTTGGTGTTCTTTGGAGGAATGCTCGCCACCCTGGTCATAACAGATGTGCTGAAAGCTTGGGCAGCAAAAGGCCTGCGTCGTATTCTAACTCCAGCGCACATTCGGAAAATCCAGCGCGTTTTGGGCCTCTTGATGCTTATATTTGGCCTCGTTTTACTTACTCGGTCTATTCTTTTTTAACAAATATAGTCTTCATTGGGCAAATTAGGCGAAAATCGCCCAAAGCTTTTGAAGAAGTCTTGAAATTTGCGTTGTACACTCGTTCCTAAGTCACACAACTATTACAATTAAACTATGCGCTTACTCTTTTCACTTTTCCTGACGGCATTTTGCAGCTGTCTTTTGGCCCAAAAAGCCCCCAACCATTTCCAGCTTATTTCGCCTGATGCTGTGGTTTTGCCTGAAACAGCCCGACGGGAAATGGAGCCTTTGAAATATACCGCTTTCACGCTCAATTACGATGCGCTTATCGCTCAATTAAGCCAGGCGCCTAGGGAATTCTCCGCGGAGGCCAAAAGCCGTGTTTGTCTCGTGACCTTGCCGATGGCCGATGGTACAATGGAAGAATTCATTGTGCAAAAAACCAGCCCTATGGCCCCATCGCTCGAAGCGCAGCACCCGGAAATATTGACCCTCACCGGATCTTCTCTCCGCACGCCAGGATTGCACGTAAGGATTACCTCTACGCCTGTATGGGGCCTCAAGGCTATGATTCTCCGCGCCGATAAAGGCATTGAGCGTTTGCGCCCGGTAGCCCTTGGGCAAAATCAGTACTATATGGCTTATGACCCTATTTACGAGCCTAAAAATCCTTTGGAAGGAACGTTAAAAGCCCAATTCGAACGGCCAAGTGACCTTTCAAACTTAACAGAAGCAAAAACACCCCGTTTCTCACTTGGGCAGGCAAAACCCGAGGATGGAGAATTATTTGAAAAGGAGGTGGTATTGAAGGTATATAAATTTGCCTGCGCTTGCACCGGGGAGTTTTCGCAAGATAATGGCGGCACAAAAGATGCTGTTTTTCAGAAAGTTACTGAAATCACCAACGACCTGAATGCCATTTATGAGCGGGATATCAACATCAAATTAGAACTCATTCCCGAATCTTATGACATCATATTCCTTGATCCGGTAACAGATCCTTACCCTGGCACAGATGTATTTGGATGGATGAATGCCAACCCAAGTGCAATGTTCAATGTTTTGGGTGTAGACACCAAGTACGATGTAGGCCACGTGTTTGCCAAATTTTTAGGTGGCACAGCAATTGGTGTAGCAGGAGGTACTTGCTGCACACAAACAAAAGGCCGGGGATGCTCTGCTGGTTACATACCTTATGACAACTTCTTTTTCACGGTGGTCGGACAAGAAATTGGGCACATGTGGGCAGGTGGACACACCTTTAATCAGTGTAGTATTCAAGACCAATTCACCTACGGATCTGCTTGCGAGCCTGGTAGTGGCAGCACCATTATGTCGTACAATGGAGCATGTGGAAGCAACAACAT
Source organism: Chitinophagales bacterium (assembly GCA_038327555.1). GTDB lineage: Bacteria > Bacteroidota > Bacteroidia > Chitinophagales > Saprospiraceae > M3007. Next base: position 8,445 of record JBBQLD010000108.1, on the reverse strand, counting down.
CAGCGGTGGGAATGCCTTGTATTACCACTTATGCTCCATTGCTGAAATTCGCACTTTTGTGGAAGAACAGGAAGGTGCTACTTGTGGAACGAACGTACCGACCGGAAATAACGCTCCGGTGGTTAGCACTCAATATCCTGACAATTTTTTCATTCCGATTGGCACCCCTTTTGAGCTGACTGGGACTGCCGTTGACCCTGATGGCGATCCAATGACCTATTGCTGGGATGAAAAGGATCTTGGTCCTACTACTACGCTCGGCAACCCGGTTGGCGACTCCCCTTTATTTCGTTGGTTTACACCTACTACGAACCCTTCCCGCACTTTCCCGCGTATCCAGAATATCGTCACCAATGTAAACAATATTGAAGAAATGCTTCCGACCTATAATCGGAATCTCAGTTTTGCCCTGGTTGTTCGGGACAATAAACCCGGTGGAGGAGGTGTAGGATATGATACCGTTTCGATGCAATCTACTACTTCAGCTGGTCCATTCCGCTTAAGTTCTCCCAATTTGGCAAACACCACTTGGTTGGTTGGCGAATTCCAAACCGTGACTTGGGATGTTGCCAATACCAATAATACCGTGGTCAATTGCCAAAAGGTGAACCTACGGCTGAGCACTGATGGAGGCTTTACTTATCCCGTAACCCTGGCTTCAGGGGTACCAAACATTGGAAAGGCATGTATACAGGTACCAAACAATGTTGGAACTACTATTCGAGTGCGTGTCGAAGCAGCAGACAATGTTTTCTTTGATATTTCTAATGCTAACTTCAAGATTCAGCAACCAAGCACAGGTAGCTTCTCCCTTTGCGCGGACAAGTTGAAAGATTTTGTCTGTTTGCCCGCAGCGTTTAGTACTCAAGTCAGCACAAGTGCATTGGCTGGTTTTTCGACTCCTATAACACTTTCAGCGACAGGCGTGCCCAACGGCGCAACGGCTACCTTCAGCCCCAATCCAGTGCCTTCTGGCGCTATATCCACGCTGACTATTGCTTTGCCAGCTAATTCCCCGGAAACAACTTTTGATGTGACCGTTTTAGGTACTGCTGGCACTGGAACTTCCACCTCGGTCATAAGCTTAACCACTGTAAGCAACAATTTTTCGGCCATTGCACCAAGTTCCCCTGCAAACGGAGCTACAGGTGTCAATACGAATCCTGCATTACAATGGACCACCTCCGTGGACGCTAATTTTTATGACGTGGAGTTAGCAACCAACCCATCTTTCGCACCAAATGCTATCGTGTTTTCAAAATTGAATACCACTCTGGGTAGCGTCCAAATCGCGAACTCACTTGTCGAGGGAGGCGTTTATTATTGGCATATTCGCGCAAAAAATGACTGTGGCAATGGTCCTTGGTCCGCAACGCAAGTCTTTGTGGTGAACGTGCTAAGCTGCTCGCAGCTTGCAGCAAACGACCTTCCTAAAAGCATCTCGGCCAACGGCACCCCTACCATTGAATCAAAAATCACCTTGCTGGCTGGTGGACAAATCAGCGATGTAAACGTGACGAAAGTGCAGGGATTCCACGAATATTTCAAGGATGTGGAAGTACACCTGATCAGCCCATTAGGCACAGACGTACTCTTGTGGAAAGACCGTTGTGGCAGTAACAATGGCAATTTCAATATCCGTTTCGATGATGGTGCAGCCTCTGCATTTTCTTGCCCACCGCCTAACAATAACAGTGCTTCCAAACCAAGCGGTTCATTAAGTGCGTTCAATGGACAAGATGCCACAGGAGTTTGGATCTTACGAGTGAAAGACAACGTGGTCAGTTCTGGTGGTAGTTTGGCTGCATTTGAGCTCCAAATTTGTTCCAATGAAGCAACTAACCCACCGCTGATCGTCGTAAATAATTTGCTTCAGCCAATACCCGGCGCCAACGTTGGCATTGATGCTGGTTTACTCAAAGCAGAAGATCCCAACAATACTTCAGCACAGTTGACCTTCACGCTTGTAAGCATACCACAAAACGGCTTGCTTCAAAGCTTCGGTAGCGACTTGCAAATTGGCAGTCAGTTTACCCAGGCAGACATCGATAACGGCGCGTTGCGTTACTTTGACTATGGGTTTAATGCTGGTGCTGATGAGTTCCGATTTGTAGTTTCTGACGGTGAAGGTGGCATGGCAACGAGCGTCTTCCATATTTCGCCCCTCGTAAGCACTAAAGATGTGCTTAGCGGTCTGGCTTTTGAGCTTTCGCCCAATCCAGCGGATGACGTATTGCGCCTTTCGATCAACGAACCACTCCTCTCCAATGCCCTTATTTCGATGTACAATGTTGCTGGTCAGCGTGTACGCACTTGGTCATTGGCTTCGGGCAATACTTTCTTGTCGCTGCAAATTGGCGACTTGCCTGATGGAGTTTATGCTGTTTCAATTGAAAATGAAGCGGTTAGAGGAGTGAAAAAAGTTGTTGTGCGGTAGAGGCTAGACGAGAATGGAGTGTTTTATAAGCGGGATTAGGCCCGGCACTTTACTCACCGGGTGACTTCAAGTCACCCGGTGAGTAAAGTACTCCTGCTCAAGCAAAAAGCACAGATGCCGGGGTGACATTGCGTTGCTCCGGCATCTGTTTTTTCAAATTGGTAAAGTTTTGTTGGCATCCACTACCTTTGTGTAGCATTTTACAGCGTGTAAAGTCTTCAGTCACAATTGGCTAACTAATGCTGCCGCCGAATTTTACAAAATTATCGGCGGGTAAAAACTGCTAATCACTCCATTATGCCCATAGATATTGGCTTTATCGCCTTCTTCGCTTACGGCTTTTGGCAAGGCTACTCTCGAGGAATCATTAGTACGGTGTTCAACCTCGCGCTGTATGTTTTTGGCTTTGTGTTGGCGTTCAAAATGGCACCTGTCACAACGACGGTGCTTCAGAGTATGTTTCATTCTGAGAACCCTACGATGTTTTTAGCAGGTTTTTTGGTCAATTTGCTTACCCTCATGCTCATTGTCCGACAAGCTGCACGGGGTTTGGAAGGGGCTATGCGGATGGCCTATTTGGGCATTATCAATCAAGTGGCCGGCGGTGTGGTGATGGGTGCTTTTTTAGTGGTGGTGTACAGTGTGTTGGTCTGGTTCGGCACGAAAGTTCAATTTGTAAATGAAGCTACGATTGTTGAATCCAGAACCTACAGTTTTCTAGAACCCCTGCCTACCAAAGCCAAAGATTTCGCCGTCCGAATGAAGCCTTTTGCCTTGGATATATGGGGAACCTCAATGAATTGGATGGATCGGCTCGATCAATATGGCGTGCAACGCACCGAGGGCAAAGACAAAACTTACCGCCCTCCTGATGATCCGAAAGCCATTGAAGATGACCCAACGCCAAGTCCGCGCCAATCTGCACCTAAGCCTGCCCCAATTTTGGAAGACAATGATGGCATTGAGGAATAGGCAGTTTAACAGCAATAACTTTTTTGTAACAAGCCACGAAACAACATGCAGGTTACGTTATAAGTCTATATCGTCCTAATCTGGTGAAAAACAAATCGGCATGAAAAACTACGGGCTTCTCCTCTTCTCTATTCTTCTCGCATCTGCTTCTTTTGCGCAGACTTCACGCACAGATACCCTGCCTCGCGGTGGTGCCTGGGCCACCTTGGAAATCGTGAACGGCGACAGCACTTTTCTCATGTCGCTACACCCGGCGCGTTTGGTCGCCAAACGGAATTTCAAGGACATGGAGGAGCAAAAACAATTCCGCCGCTACATCTGGGCAGCCAAACGGGTTTACCCTTACGCCGTGCAGGCCGTGGCACTCTACGACGAAATGGAGGAAGAAACCGATGGCATGAACAAGCGCCAGCGCAAACGCCACATCAAACACGAACACCAGGAATTGAAAGAAGATCTTACAGAACGTATGAAAAACCTCTCCAAAACGGAAGGCAAGGTGCTGGTGAAAATGATAGAGCGCGAACTGGAAATGCCGTTTTATGAGGTCATCAAAACCACCCGCGGCACCACCACAGCAGCTTACTGGAATACCCTCGGAAAATTTTGGGGTTACGACCTGAAGCAAGGCTACCACCTGGGCGATGATTCTTTGCTCGACGAAGTATTTATTGATTATGATTTTGGGAATCCGGTGCGGTAGACGCTACAAGCAGACTCAAGGATTTCAATGTCCGTTAGAAAAAATTACGAATATCGTTTGACCGCAAAAGATGATACAGACCTGAAATCCAGTTCTAAAATCATCAAAACGAAGCCTGTGGACAGCAGGGTGCGAAGTCTGTTTCAAAATTTTGTGGGACAATTGCTTCAAAATCCCAAGAGAATTGTGCTGCAATGGGATTACGCAAATGATCCGGACTTGGTAGGTTTTGAAATTTTCAGGGCGATCAACGATGTAACCAAGCAACGTACTTATAGCTTTTCGACTATTCCACCCGGTCCTGCTCCGGGCACTTCTTCAAATGGGGGAACAACAACCCTAAACGGAAATACCTGGCATTGTGTGTTCACGGATGGAGACGTAAAATTTGCATTGAAACACATGAATGCATTCGTTGCATTCCCCAACCCTAACGACAACCCTAATCAAGCTATCCCTGTTACTGCGCCGCCTCAACAAGGAGCTACAAGCAGTACTTTTGTAGTCCCAAATCCCAATAATATGGCGGGACAACAGCAGGTGCAGCCTGCACTGCTTCACTATTGGGTAATGGCAAAATATGCGAATGGCGGGTATTCTCCTGTGGGGGGTCCAGTGCAAATAGCTTTTCAATAAAGTATTAGTGGTTTTAATTTTCCATTGATACCTCCGACAGTTCAGCACTGTCGGAGGTTTTCTTTCCGTGCGTAGGTCTTTTGCCTTACAGCATGCATACCCCCCCACTTGATTGTCAACTACTTTTAAGCAGAGGGAAGACCGTGCAACAATAAGCTCATCCTTCCACAAAATACATCGCAATCTCCCCCTTGTTCTTTGCCGGAAGTTTGCCCCGGAACGTGCAGTTAAACTCTCCGCGCACTTTCTCCCAGGTCGTTTCTGAAATATTGATTTTGCCTGGCTCTCCGCCTTGTTCAAGACGCGCTGCGGTATTCACGGTATCGCCCCAAATGTCGTAGGCAAACTTGTGACTGCCCACAACGCCTGCTACCACGGGGCCGGTGTTGATCCCGATTCGCATTTCAAAAAACGGCTTGCCAGCAGCGGCTTTTTTTGCTCCGAGATCACGCATTGTTTGTTGCATTTCAAGGGCTGCGCGTACCATGTCGAAGGCATGGGTTTCATTCGGCTCGGGCAAGCCACCCGCACACATGTAGGCATCACCGATAGTTTTTATTTTTTCCAGGTGATGTTTCGTTACTGTGGCATCAAAATATCGAAAATATTCATCCAATTCCTGCACCAGTTCCTCTGGAGAAAGGGATTCCGCAATCGTGGTAAAGTTTTTGAAATCGCTGAAAAGCACCGTAACCGATTCATAATAAACGGGTTTTACCGTGCCATTGGTTTTTAGCTCTTCTGCTGTTTTTTCGGGCAAAATATTTTGCAGCAGGGTATCGGCACGTTGGCGCTCGCGCTCAATGGTTTCGTTTTTGGCAGTCAAAAGTCGGTTGGCTCGGGCGCGGAGGCGGTTGCGATTATACAACAGACCCGCTAAAAGCATAAGTAGAACTGCTCCCCCCATCAGCGCATTTCGGAAAGTACGGGCGCTGGCAAGTTCGGCTTCTTTCAGCGCGGCATTGGCTTTTTCACGGTCAAGGGCTTGTTGTCGTTCCTTTACCGAGGTGAGTGCCTGTTGAGTTTCAATATTCTGCGACCTTTTTGTATCCATCGCCTCGAACCGTGCCTCGTTGTACTGCGTCTGGTAATCATAAGCCTTGGCGTATTCACCTAACTGGGCATAAGCCCGGGCAAAATCCTTGAGTGCGCTGAGTCTGTAATTTTCATTCCCAATTTTATCAGCGATAGTGGCGTACAAACGAATATACCGCAGCGATTCTTTGGGCTTGTTGAGTCGGGAAAACACGTCGTTGAGCGTGTTGTAAGTCGCTAGCAATCCAGGCTCGTCGTCCATTTCCAATCGTATTCGCTCTGACTCTCGCAGTACGTTCAGAGCCTCTGTATAACGTTTGAGGTGTTTGTAAGCATCTCCCAGATTATTGTAAACCGAGGCGATGCTCGACTGGTCGTCCACCATACGGTATATTTTGATCGCCTGCATATAATATTGTACTGCCAGTTTGGATGAATCCTCACTTTTTAATTCATCAATGGCATTGGCCAAATCAACTAGCCCATCTGCGATATCAATAGAATCACCAAGTTGTTGCCGCAATTGAAGGGATTGCAGATACCATTCTCTGGCTTTTTCAAACATATCCAGATCGTAGCGATTATGGCCTAACTGCGAGTAGATTTTGTACTTGATGGGTAGGTCTCCCTTGCTTTCCGTAAGTAAACGAGCCTTATTTAATTCTCCAAACGCCTCTGAATAAGCCCCGCTGGCTGACATCACCGAACTGATGTTCGTATAAGCCTTAGCCATACGCAAGGTATCCTTCAACGACTCGTAAATGGCAAGGCTTTCACGGTGTTGATGAATGGCATCCAGCAATTTTCCCAAAGCCTCGTATGCATTACCGAGGTTTGTATGGATGCCAGCTACGCCTGGCTGATCGTTTAATGCCTCGCGAAATCCTAAAGCTATTTCATAATGCTTAATTGCGGTAGTGTAATTGCCCCGGATTTCTTCCACCACACCAAGGCCGTTCCACGCAGTGGCTTCACCTGCTTTGAAATTCAATTTTTGCGCCAGTGCTATAGCCTCCTGAATTTTTGACTCGGCGTAGTCCGTCTCAGATTCGTGAATTTCCCAAGCGTAATCGGTCAGGAGCGTGACTCGGTGGGTATCGGCGGGGGCGGTGCGCAGGAGGGCAGCAAGGGAGTCGGCGGCTTGGCCAGCGACGGTAGGCAGTTGGCAAAGGCAGAAAGTGGTGAGCACGACGAACTTCCCGAAAGTTCCAAACTTTCGAGCGGTTGCAAGTATCGCGATGGTCGCCCCATTTTTCATGAAGGCAAAAGTGCGGCAAATTTGGATAAACTAGGCAAATCCTAACAATCTGCTCGCATCATGTTCCCTACCTTTGCAGTGAAATCTGACCATCATTTTATGAAAATCCTATTTTACCTCGGCACCATCGGGATCATCCTTTTTGAAATCGCCAATGTGTACTTCATTATGCCGATGCCAGGCAGCCAGCGTATCCATAGCATTGACTTGGCCTTTTGCCTCTACCAATTGCGCTGGGTATTTAGAGGAGTTTTCAGCGTCATGATTTTTTTGGGTTTGTTGCCTGGCTTCCGCGTATCACCTTGGATTTCAGGTGTTTTGTTGGCCTTCGCAATCGTCGTGGCATACCTGTTCAACTTTGAAATGGCCGCAGAAAAAATGTTCTACCAACCTCGTAACCTGCGCATGGCCAATGCCAAAACCAACGCAGTGAAGCTCGAAAAACTCGTGCTAGGCATCGAACAAAACGGGCAAGCAAAAGCATATCCGATCCAGTTCATGGGTTACCACCACCAAGTACTCGACACGGTGGGCGGCACCCCTGTCATGGTGACATATTGCACCGTTTGCAGAACCGGGCGCGTGTTTTCCCCCACGGTAAATGGCAAACCCGAGCAGTTCAGACTGGTTGGCATGGATCATTTCAACGCCATGTTCGAGGATGCTACCACCCATAGTTGGTGGCGACAAGCCACGGGCGAAGCGGTAGCAGGCCCGCTCAAAGGTTCTGCCCTGCCCGAAATCCCTTTTACCCAATCAACACTTCAAGAATGGCTGGATTTGTTTCCAAATAGCCTGATAATGCAGCGCGACCCCTCCTTTCAAGAAGAATACGACAGCATGGACACCTACGACCTCGGCTTCGGGCGCGGCAAACTCACCCGCAGCGATACCGCATCCTGGAATGAAAAATCCTGGGTGGTGGGCATCGCTACGGATAAACAAAACGCAAAAGCCTTCGATTGGAATCGGTTGAAAACAGAACGAATAATTCAGGATCAAGTAGGCAACCAGCCCATGGTAGTGGCATTAGCTCTTGACAACGCGAGTTTCGTGGCCTACAAACGGGCTAATGCCGCCGATGTTTTCACTTTTCAAAACGACACCTTAAGCATGGGCGAAAAGCGTTGGGACTTGCTTGGGCGAGCCGTCAATCATGCCGATGGGAATCTCACAAAAATCCCGGCCTATCAAGAATTCTGGCACAGTTGGCGGACGTTTCATCCTTATACGATGCGGTATTGAATCTGAATATCTCGTTATTAGACTTGTTGCGGTGAGAATAAGAGAAATGAGTAGCTTTCGGGCAAAAAGCAAACATGGAGAATTTTTCATACCCCAAGAACAACCGAGAGTGGCGGGCGACCACAGGAATGGAGGAGCTCCGGTTCATGACTTTGTTGC
>JBBQLD010000107.1:0-11539 GCA_038327555.1 Chitinophagales bacterium | reverse complement strand
AGAACAGACTTGGGAGCCACTCACGGGGCATCTTCCAGCGGGTCAGCAGCCAGCTATTCAGGATTATATTTGGGGAGAAATGCTCTTTTTTGGCGTAGGTAGCGCAATTGCAGCACCTGCTTTTGCTGTTCGCATGATGCTCTCCATCTGGCGCACTCGGAATCGAGGGACGGTGTAGTTTGGTTTGGCTTTTTTTAACGTGAGCCGATCCCAATTTTTGTCATGTCGCAACGAAGTGAAGACATCTACACAAGCCAAGCAACCCAAGATATCATTTAACGCGCCCCGAAAAGTATGGCTTGTGTAGATGTCTTCACTTCGTTGCGACATGACAATCGTTGATTCAGTCCCGAATAGCAGCCCAAAAACGCCCCTCCGAGAACGTGACTTTTTTCGGATTTCTCGCACTCCAGCGAGGCTCCTCAATGTTGTAGGAAACATGAAAAGTGCCTTCTATCCGCTTATTTGGCAAGTCTAATTTGGTGATGACCAATTTGTTTTTTATATCTGTGCTGTCTATCTGATAATAATCTTCCAGCACGTCACCATCCGATGACCAGGTTGCGTAAGTACTCGAAGCCTCATTTGGGAGCACAATATTTGTCGCATTAATTCTCAACTTGTAAGTGCCAATACCATTTTTTGACAAAGGGCCAAATCCTACACTTTCTCTTCTACTGCCATCGGCAGTGTACGTGTAAAAATGTAAAATTAACTTTGTTGAATCAGAAAATGATTTTTTGCAATACGTATCGGCCCTCCAAAAAGCCGTCAATTTATTGGCATAAGCCGCCCCCATGGAGGTGTCGCCAGGCTGATAGATGGGCACATAAATGTGTGGCTCAATCGGAGTGATGGGTTCGTTTGGAGATATCGCTTCCTTTCTGCAAGCAAAAACAAGGGTAATCAGGGTAAAGAACAAGAGAAATTTGATGTTTTTCATGGTGCTGGTTTGGTTGATTTAAGAATCTCCATTTGCAAATATAAAGTATTCGGGTAAGAAGGACAGGATGCTCAAAAAAAATATCCTCCTTCGGGAACTCTCTCCTTACCCTCTTGTGTTGTACGTACTTGTTGGCGACCTTTGCAGTGCCAAATAACTAAGCGCCTTTGAAATTTAAAAAGGCGCTAAAACCTAACCGCTATGGCTACCTTAACCTACAAGGCAAACAGTGCGCAAAGCCGAGTATTCGAGCAGGAATTCGTCCCGCTGCTCGATGCGGTTTATGCGTTCTCCTATCGCCTTACGGGCGACAAGACGCAGGCTGAGGATCTTGCGCAAGAGACATTTATGAAAGCATGGCGCTTTATTGAGCGCTACACCGCCGAAACGAACGCCAAAGCATGGTTGTTCCGAATCTGCCGCAATGCTTTCATCAACGAATGGCGCAGCCGCAAGACTCAGCCCCGTACCCGCGATATCGAAGATCCAACGGTGCGTCTTTTGCCCTTGGCTGAAAACCCAAGCAACGACCGCATGGGCGACGAAGTCATGCTAGCCGTCAATGCCCTTTCGCCCAATTATCGCACCGTGCTTCTGCTCGATCTTGAGGATTTCACGTACGAGGAAATTGCAGCGATTCTGGACATTCCGATTGGAACCGTTCGTTCGCGTTTGCACCGTGCCCGCAATGTTTTGGCCAAAAAACTCCTAATATACGGACGTTCAAAAGGCTATAACGTGCAGGATAACGAGGGCAAAGTAGGAGAAGACGAAGATGTGCCAAGCGCATCGTAAAATAAAAGGGTTTGCTTGAAGCAGTTTTTTGAACTGCCCACGGCAAACCCTTTTTTTTGCTTAAACCTCAAAAACCTCAACCAAATCAAAAACGCATCAATATGTCAATCACTCGTCAGCATTCTACCTCAGGTCAGCAGGCATCCAATGCCAGTTCCTTCCTAGGTTTGACCCAATGTTCAGCGTCCGCGATAAATTGGTCGCCCGCACTTATATGTCCAAGCTCGGTTGGCAGCCGCAGTAGACAGTGCGAGGTACCCGGCAATGGAATATTTGGCAGACTTGGAAGCAGCAAGCCCAGCGATAGTATGCCGGCACAAATTCACTTTTACATGAAAATCGCACGCAAAGAAACTGGCATATCCGTCAGTGACAAACTCCGGGCTAATGGCCCACAAGACCCATCCCTTTTTGAAGATCAAGTATTTGCCGAAAAACCAGCATCCCGGCAACCAGAATCCCCCGATGTGGAATCACTGCGCTCCTTGCTTAAAGCAAATTTATCGCGCGAAAAAGCCTCTCCGGCGCTTATACAACGCATCCGAAGTCAGATGCATGAAAATAAAGGATGAATCCACAGTAGTTTTCCCACCTAAACCTGGTGTTTATCCGGCAAAAATTCCCGAACAAACGCCTATTTCCAACTTTTGAACGCAAAGCGTGAATGCTTCGCCGAAGCGATTTTATAATCGCTCCGGCGATTTTTTTGTGACTTCCCCAAGCCTCCCGATCCAAACGCTTGTAATATGCTGCGTTTTGCATCGGTGGTTTTAGAGCTTCTAAATCGGGAGCTTACAGTTTCATCGTTACTTACCCCCATTCCTAAATCTTCATCTGTCATTTAGGGCCTTTTATCCAAGTCTTGAGATTGCCAAAGGATCAAAATAGACCTTCGCATTCGAAATCAGTTATTCTCTACCAAAGGCATCATTACAACATGGCAAGTCTACAGCCCAAACGAAAAAAAAGAACCCTACTCTACGTACTTATTGGTGTATTCGCACTGCTTGTCGTAGCAGCCGTGTTTAAAGCACGCCAAAAGCCGAAAGGCGAGGAGGTAACCGTCGAAAAGGTCGAAAAACGTACAATCAAGGAAACCGTGAGTGCGAGCGGCAAGATTTTCCCTGAAACAGAAGTAAAAATCAGCTCTGACGTTTCGGGTGAAATTATAGCACTTTATGTAAAAGAGGGCGATTCTGTCACCGCAGGTCAGATACTGGCCAAAATACGCCCCGACGAATACCAAAGTGCCCTTGAACAAGGCCAGGCCTCTGTGGGCACAGCGCGTTCCCAGCGAGAAATTTCAAGTTCTAATGCACAAGGAAGTGGTGCGCAAATCGAGCAGCTAAAAGCCGATAGGCAGCGGGTAGTAGCCCAACTTGAAGTGGCACGCAGCGCACACCAGCGGAATGAAAAGCTGTACAAAGACGGGGTAATTTCTACCGCTGAATTTGAAACCTCCCAGAGCAACCTGAAATCTGCCGAAAGTGCAGTAGCGGCCTCCGCGGCAAGCCTGCAAGCTGCAGAAAGTAGTCTTTCAAGTGCTAAAGCAGGTGTTCGGGCATCAGAATTTGGGATCAACAGTGCCAATGCTCGCTTGAAAGAACTCCGTACCAGTCTTCAAAAAACCATCGTAACGGCCCCTGTGAGCGGGATTATCAGCAAGTTGAACGTAGAAAAAGGCGAACGCGTGGTAGGTACCCTTCAAATGGCAGGTACTGAAATGATGCGCGTGGCTAACCTTCGCAGTATGGAAGTACAGGTAGACGTTAGTGAAAACGACATCCTTAAAGTGAGCCTGAACGACGAGGTAGATATCGAGGTTGATGCTTACTTGGGCAGAAAATTCAAAGGACATGTTTCCGAAATTGCCAATAGTGCAAGCAATATAGGCAGCGGCGGCATGAGCCTTAACACAGATCAGGTGACCAACTTTGTAATTAAGGTCCGAATGGATCCAGCTTCTTATGCTGATCTCTTGAAGGATGGGCGTCGCTATCCCTTCCGTCCGGGTATGTCGGCTTCAGTAGATGTATATACCCACACGGTTGAAGGGCTTACCGTGCCTATTATTTCTGTTACCGCCCGGGATGATAAAGCGGAGGAGGAAAAAAAGGAGGAGGAAAAGGAGGAGGAAAAACCCGCCTCCGCAGAGGCTTCGGCGGGTAAAAAGGACCATGACTTGATTAAAGAAATTGTGTTTGTAATGTCGGGCGATACGGTTGGAATTCGGGAGGTAAAAACGGGCATTCAAGACAATGATTACATCGAAATCGTATCGGGCTTGCAGGAAGGTGAAGTGATCATTACTGGGCCTTATTCAGCTATTGCACGCAAATTGAAAGGCGGCAGCAAGGTTAGGATTTCTGATAAAAAGAAAGGAGAAAGTGGCGCTAAGAAAAGCGGGATAAGCGTGGAGGTAGATTGAGCCATGACTCGCGTCCCCTATGATCCCCCCTGTGGCTTTTGGCTGCAGGGGGGATTTTGTTTTAAAGCAGATTTGATTGGATTTTGATTGCTGGTTAATTGTACATGGGTATCGAGCAAGGTGATATTTGCGGACATTAGGAGCGTCTATGTGATACCTGTTCACGGGTTTGTTTTGAAAGACATTTACTTCCAAGCCCTGATTCTCCTCAAAATTTTACTCAAATTTTTCCAAACATGAAGAAACCACTCAAATTTTCAAAAGCCCTGATCCTTGCATTTATAGCCTTTTTAGGTTTTGCGGGGATTACCAACCTTAATGCCCAAGCCATCTCTAAAGCCAAGTATGACAAGACGACAAAAGTGCTCTCTTTGGATGAAACAGCAGCATTTGGCTATATTTTTCAATTGGATATCACACCGCTAGGTTTTGTATCCAAAGAAAAGGCCGACGAATTCTTTAGTAATTTGACCACAGAGTTAGTGTCGTTTCAAGTGAATTTTGAAAAACGGATGGCCAACGTTATGCTCAATCTCCGCTCTAAACCTATATGGAAAGCCAAAGACTGGAATACTTATCTTGGTTCTTTGCCCAAGCAATAGCCCACTGCCGTTTTCCATTTCCATTTTGCAAACTTTAAAAAAATACAATCATGAAACACAACCCTCTTTTGAAATATATCCTTTTAGCACTGACTTTCGTCCTTTCTTTCAATGCGTCCGCCCAGTTGACCGTGGTCAGCAACCCCAACGCAGCGGTGCTGGCAGCTAAATTGGTCGGTTCAGGCGTGACTATCACTGCAGCCACTTTGACCTGCCATACTGGAGCAGCAGGAACTTTCACTGCTGGCCCAAGCCCTAATGAAGTTGGGGCTGGGATCGAGTCCGGCGTTTTGCTGACAACAGGGAATGTAAGTATTGCTGCTAATCCAAACGATGTTGGCAATGCTACGATACAAAACGGAGAACCCGGTAATGCTCTCCTGGACGCTCTAATACCCGGGTTCACAACCAAAGATGCTTGCTTACTTGAATTTGACTTGGAAGCAATCGGTAATCAAGTCAGTTTCAAGTATGTCTTTGCTTCTGAAGAGTACGATGAATTTTATTGCAGCCAATTTAATGACGTATTCGGCTTCTTTGTGGACAATGGCCCCAACCCTGCAGGTGGTACATACAGCAACTTCAATATTGCCCTGCTGCCAGGCAGCAACATTCCAGTTGCTATCAACACCGTAGGGCCTCCACTTTGCGGCGATAATTCTCCGACACCGGGTGGGCCGGGCACGGGTAATCCTGCTTTTTATCAAAACATGACTGGTGCAACTACAATGCAATATGATGGCAAAACAGTAGTGATGACGGCAAAAGTGGCTTTGAAACCTTGCCAAAAATATCGCTTCAAACTTGGGATCGCAGACGCAGGCGATGAGAGATTGGACTCAGGGGTATTTCTTAAAGAGGGCAGCTTCACTTCCACTCCGCCGGTAATTACCTGCGCCCAACCGATAAGCATCAATAACGAACCCGGTTTGTGTGCTGCCAAAGCAACTTATACGCCTACTGTAAGTGCTGACTGCCCGGTTACTGCCACATGTTCACCTGTATCAGGTAGTACCTTTCCTGTTGGGACAACTACGGTGACCTGCACTGCTACTGACCAATTGAATAATACTGCTTCTTGCACCTTCACGGTTACCGTGAAAGACAATGAAAAGCCAAAAATCACTTGCCCTATCAATGTGACGGTGAGCTGCGAAACCTCCACGCTGCCCGGTTCAGTAGGCTCCCCTGTAATCACCGACAATTGCGGCCTGATGCCTTCAAGCCATGAGGATGCGAGTGCTCCGGGTTCTTGCACCCATGAGTTCACCATCACCAGAACATGGACGGCAAAGGATATCCATGGGAACACCAATTCCTGCCTCCAGCGTATAAAAGTAGAAGACAAAAAACCGCCGATCATCACTTGCCCAGCCAATATCACGGTCACTTGCGATACTACAGTTGCCAAAACAGGCTTAGCAACGGCCACTGACAACTGTGACCCAATCTTGGATTTCTCCCGCACGGACATCCATGCATCAGGTGATTGCGAATGGTTTTGTATCGTAGAGCGTCACTGGACTGCCAAGGATGATTGCCGCAATACCAGCAAATGTGTGCAAATTATCACCAAGGATGTGACGCCGCTCATAGAACAAGCACTGACTGCCGGCCCACTCAAATGGGGCCAAAACGCAGCTACCGTTACGCTCCCTCCTGGCAGAGGTGGCTGTGTTATTCAGTGGATGCCATACACGGGTACAATACCAAAAGCTTTGAAATTCGACGATGCCATTGCCGGAGCCGATTGCAGATTGATGTCAAATCCAATTGATGCAACGGGTCGCATTGTTAACCCCTTACTCGGCGAAGCCATGAAATTGAAAATCCTGGTTCGTTTGAATCCTTCCTTGGGAACCACTAAATTGAGTTCTATTCCATGTGAGATGCATTTTATTGTAAAACAGGCCCTCGCACCGAACCCGGATGTGAACGAACTTCTTCGGGTTACAGACTTGACCCTTGGAAATGTCAATGTGAATCTTTTGGTGCCTGAGCACGCCATGCATCTGCTAAAGGTGTTGAAATGTGTCAATGCAGGCAGGAATGTTTGTAAGCCGTAAACACGGATGAACGATGTACTTTTGTGCCGCGACTCGCCAATGCGGGTTGCGGCACAATTTTTTATGGAAAATCAAAATAATTTACCCCACGAATCTGATTCAGAACTCCAACAGGCCGCGAAGGATAAAACCGAATGTCTTTCTACCAATTCTACCTTGTTTTGGCGGGTATTCGTGCCCATTTTCGTCACGGTATTCATTAGTGGATTGCTGCTTACCTTTTTACTCATCCCTGAAGAGGAGCTTTATCTTTCCTTTCCGCTGCTTTGGGGCCGGGTATTCCTGTTTTCCATTTTACTTGGCTGGTTGCTTTTAGTGCGTCGTACTTTATGGCGCTTGAAGCGTGTGGACGCAAGTGCTACCCATTTTTTTGTTACTAATTATTGGGTCACAGTACGCTACCCCTGGTCTGATGTAGAAAAAGTGGAAGAAAAAAAGCCCCTGGGCCGCCGTGTTATCAATCTTTGCTTGCGCGCACCGGGCCGTTTTGGACAAAAAATCTCTTTTCTGCCGGGCAGCCGTTTTAACGAATGGAAAAAGGAAAATGAGCGCACTTTCCCAACATGATCTAAAAGAAATCCCTCAAATTTGTTCCAATGCCTAAGTGTGCTACACCTCCGGCCAAATGATAGGCTCCGTAACCAAAGTCAATTCGAAAGCGGCTAATTTTGATTCCCAAACCTCCGGAGAAGCCGGCGAGGCTGCGATAATTGCTTACGGATAGCTCACTTTTTAATAAATGATTGTAGCCCAAACGGATTCGGAACCCTTCCTTTTTCCCAAGTAAAAACTCTCCATTAAAAATCAGGTGGCGGAAAAAATTATCAATCGCCGCCGTGGTTTTGCTTTCTTTTGGCTGCTCGTCGCCAAATAAAAGCACCCCATCGCCTTGCAAATTTGGGTCGTTGTATCGAATTTCCCACTGCTGCAAATGGTGCGCAATGATGCTAAACCGAAAGGGTAAGTGCTTGAGCCGTTTGCTCACCCCAAATTGAATATCAAAAGGCAGGGTTTCCTTATTGCCGGCAAAAGACGAGAGCTGTGTGCCTGCATTTTTGATGACCAATCCTGCGGTGAAACGACTGGCTGAATCGGCATACATTAGTCCCACATCAGCCAAAAGGGCTGAGGATTTGTATACGTCAAGTCTTGAAAACGCCATTCGAGCGTTCAGTCCCAACGAAAACTTGTCGGATAATGGCCGCGCTGCGCCTACTGTGAACGCCGTTTCGCCCGCCTTTACAATGCCTTGTACATCTCCATATTCGTCGGCGCGTTTCATTTCTCCGTAGTTCATATACTGAATGCCACCGTGCATCGTGAAGCCCCACTTAGGTAACTGCTGCGCGTAGGAAACATAGCCCTGCTGAATACCGCCAAGGAAAAAATTGTGGTTGAATGCCATTCGGCCTGACATAGATGGATTGAGTGCTGCGGGATTGGTGATGGCAAACACCGGGTCATCATCGCGGACAGCAATTTGAGCCCCGCCCATGCCCGTCACCCGTGCAGATTGTGGCAGCGAGAGAAAAGAGAAAACATTCCGGCCACCAATGACCTGGGCTGAAGCAGTATTTGACAGCAGCAACAATAGGTTAACCAGCCAAAGGGATAACAGAGGTCGGAAAGGCAAAAACGAATAAATTTTTCGTAGTAAAGTGTTCATAGTCAATTATTTTTTAGGTCTAAAGCCCAAATTATTTTTTCCAGCGAGTCAGGCACATTCCGGCCTTACAATCGGCGATTCTAATCAGTTGACTGTTTTCATCATATTCTTTAAGTTCGCCCTCTTCCAGGCCATCACCTTCTTCATTGGGGACGAATGTTCCTTCTGTTTTCAGGTTTCCATTCTCGTGATATTCTGAAAAAGGTCCGTTTTCAACATTGTCTTTCAGCATCACCTTTTCCATGATTTTGCCATTGGGATGATAGCGTACACTCAAGCCAGTCAGGACACCCTGGACGAAATCTTGCTCAATTTTAACCTGACCGTCTTCATAAAATCCCTGGAATTTGCCGTGTATTTTATTATTTTGGTAGCGTTCGATACTTTCCAAGCTTCCTTTCACAGAAAAATATTTTCGCTCACCATCCAGCGAGTCAGCAAGGTAATGCGCCTCTTCGAGCAACACACCCTCTGGGGAAAATCGTTGAAAAAGGCCTTCTTTGGCCAAATTGTCTTTGCGCCGCTGCCAGCGTTCGAGTTGGCCGCGGTCATTTTTGGCTTCTGTAGTTTCGATAGGGTTTTGGGTGCAAAAAGCTTGAGATACGAGCAGAACGACCACGCATAGGCGTAGAAAAGCATTGGAAAGTGGCATATCGTAAGAGATTTGGTCGTGAACACCATCGACATAGCGACGAAGCCCTTTGAACGCAAAGATTGACGTCAAAAGTCTGAGTTAGGCTGCCTGTGCGAAGAAAAATCACCAAGCGTTCAATAACTCCGGTTGTTCCCGGTAAAAATCGTTGACCGCTGCCACGAGCCATTCGCCACCAAACGTGATGGTGTAGTGGTGAGAAAAATAGATGACCCAATCAAAACTTGCGTCGAAGACCATACCTTCATGAGAGCCTCCAAAAATCTGATCCGTGCCAATTTCAAAAAGCCCCGTTTCGCAGTCCAGCAAGTAAAGCGGCGCTTGGATTTTTTGACTGAGCAGCTCGGCAATAACCTGTTTTTTATCTTCGGCCATGCCATTGAGAAACACTACTTCAGCGGGGGCTACCTGCGTGAGAGGGTCCCAAAAATTAGAATCAAAGTTCCATTTCTCTTTCAACACACCGCGCAGCCGGGCAGCTTCTTCTCCTATTATGCGCTTGTTTGCTGGCCCGTTGGGCACAAATTCAGGTTGGAGTGGATCGGTCGGAAATAGCACGGGGAGTTCGTGTGCGATGGTACGCGCCGATTTTTCTACTACTCGGAAAAGTGAGCGCAAGTATTCCGGAACATTGGGATCAATTGGGATTTGAACCTGCTTTTCACGATTGGCAACATGGATGTCGAGCAGAAACTTTACGGGCGCGGCCGCAGCTATTTTTTCTACGGCTTCCTGGGCCAAATCAGTATTGAAAATCATGTAGTACTGCATATAATTCCCCGAAAAACGCTCATTTCCACGTGGAATACCATTGCAGGTTTCCTCAAACATCTGCTGAATAGGGTCGAGGTAACTGGAAGTCCAGTCATCGTACCAAGGCGCACCAGCTGGGTAGCCCGTCCAGCGTCGCATCTGGAAATGCAAAGTCAGCACTTGCAGGCTGTGTGGATGGGGTTTGATATAGTCTTGAGCAAACCATTTTTC
Organism: Chitinophagales bacterium; assembly: GCA_038327555.1. GTDB lineage: Bacteria > Bacteroidota > Bacteroidia > Chitinophagales > Saprospiraceae > M3007. Next base: position 1,403 of record JBBQLD010000107.1, on the reverse strand, counting down.
CCCTGCTTGACGGAGTGCGTTTAGCGGGGTAATGCTGGAGGGGATTGCAGTAGTTTCATCATGATCAGGTTTTTGGCCACAGCAGCCTGTTTCGACACAGAGGTTCTGAGTCTTGAGTGTCAGCCGGACATAGTGCCAGCGGTTGCTGATTTGTTTATAAAGGATTATACGCTGCATGCTCTTGGATGGTAAGGGGTTAGCGTCGTTGGAGCGGGTAGAATGGCAGAAGGAGATAATCGGAAGCTCCAAACCTTTAAACGCTCGAACGAATGTATCTCAACAAAGAAAAGTTCGTGCCACAATCTGACTAAAGCTGGGTTTGGAGAAATTTTTTTAAAAATAAATTGCAGAAAATGTGACGGAAAGGGGCGAAAAAGGCCTGAAACCGGCTATTTTTGAGCGCGAGCGGATTTTTTTTGCACTACCCCTTGCTAAAGTTGTTAAAACTACCTTAATTTTGTGGTAGTTATTGAGGTAACTCAATGCTCCATGAACATTCGCACACGGCTTATTGTAATCCATGCCGTTGTTGTTTTTTAATCAAGTTCCTTTTTACTGTGTAGTCTAGGTTGCCAATGCTTTCGCCTTATCACCCTTTGGAATGCGGTGTTTTGACAACTAGATTCTGTAACAAAAATTTGCGAATGAACGACTTAAACACGAATCTCACATTTTCGTCCGACCCCCAAAATGTCGCCAAAGTTGAACCTTTCGTACACGATGTAGCTACACGCTACAACCTTTCTCCCGATACACATGGCAATATTCTAGTCAGCCTTACTGAGGCCGTAACGAATGCCGTGTTGCATGGGAATCAAGGCGATTGTCGTAAAAGTGTATCCATTTGTCTGAGCCGTAAACAAGATGCTTTAGCCATCAGTGTGAGCGACGAAGGATCGGGTTTTGACCCAAACAAAGTGCCGGACCCTACGGCTGTTGAGCATCTGGATTGTTGTGGTGGCCGCGGCCTGTATCTAATGCGTCACTTGAGCGACGAATGTCGATTCGAACATGGCGGCAGAACGGTAGAGATGCGGTTCAAGCTTTGATCTTTTTAATCAAATTAGCAGCGAGTTAAGAATTAAATTGGGGTGCCCAGCCAAGTTGCTGAGCACCCCAATTTTGTTTTTTGTGCTAAAAACGAGCGGTGTTCCTTCTAAAGGCTAGCCTCCGCCTCGCTTCGCCGCTTCTTTTTCCGAGGTTTTGTGCTTAAAAATCCGCCGGAAAAAACCCTCTTTCTTTTCGCCTTCAGGTTTATCTTTGTCTTCTTCAGATCCTTTGTCAGGGGGGGCTTCACCGCCGGGCGTTTCGCCAGGTTTGAGTCGTTTGGTGTAGACCTGAAGCAAGGAATCACGTAAGGTAGAGTCTTGCCCAACTTCTTGCATGAACAGTAGAAAAGTATC
>JBBQLD010000106.1:0-11543 GCA_038327555.1 Chitinophagales bacterium | reverse complement strand
ACCGTTATTAAAGCAAAAAGTCCAATAAATGCCGCCTTCATGACCGTTGCCTTAAAAACTTTCCCACTTTTTTGGTAAATTAAAAATTGAAATTACCTTTGAGCAACATTTCATCTCTTCTACTCAAGATAAGTACAAATTATGTTCTCCCCTTTTAAAAAGAAAGATGACCGCCCGAATCAAGGGCAGGAGCAAAAAAGCAATTCTCTTGATGCGCTTCAGTCTGAGCTAAATGTTTTGAACAAAGCAGACTTAAGCAAAGTGGAAGGTGGGAAAGAGGCGAAACGCTCACTCACTGATATTTCAGGACTTAGAAATAGTCTTGGCGGAACTATACCGCTATGAACAAACTGTACACTCGTTTTTTCTACAGGAGTCATTTCGGTCACCGGAATGGCTCCTGTATTTTTTAGAGCGAAAGGCTAATTGCGTTTTCGCACCTCCTCGTGGATCACTTTACCTTGCTTGATCTCTTCCTGATATTCTTTTTTCCGTCGTTCGCGAAATTCTGTGGCCAGCTCTTTGATCGCAATAGGCTTGGCATTCTGCCTGCGATGGTAAGTTAGAATCAGGAAATCTGCCATATCATCCGGGAAGGAAACTCCTGCACTGCGTAAATAGTTCGAAAGTCGTGAACCACCATAAAATCCCCAATTGAGGATCATCCATTGGCCCAGGCGATTGTGCATGAGCATACAAACACTGTCTTCTGGCAGTACTTTAAATTTAAGTCTGGCTTCCACGCTTATCCGTTTATCCAGCTCCTGCATGGCATCTTCTAAATTTTTAGGGATGTAAACACCATTTAAGACTTCCTTGCGGATGCGCTCCTGATATTGCTGCTCAAATTCAGCCTCGGAACTGGGTGGCCCGGTCTCCTCCTTCTGTGTCTGGGCAAAAACAGTTAGGAAAGAACAAAGCAGAAAAGGGAGGAGTGCAAAAATTCTATTTTTCATAAGTTACAGCCTGAACGATGAAGATACGCTTGTCTTTGTTTGAGATTTTTTTGTTGGAAACCATCGCCTGGCTAGGTCTTTGGCTACTCAGCGATTATGTGGCAGCGCTCTTAACGTTAATTTTAGGGGCAATCGTATCGGCAGTGTTAGCGATTGCGCTGATTTCAGAAGCCATCGAGCCATCTAAGGTACCTAAAAAGTATTTTCAGGTTATGTTGCTCAGCATTTTATCTATCGCAGTGACTGCCGCGATTTATGTCACGCTGCTGGGTGGAGAAATGGACTTTTTAAGCGGAAAATTTTGACAGGCTAATCCCTTCAAATGGTCACCTCCAAATTCTGCGCATCGTCAGGTAATTCTTCAAAAGTACCAGTTTGACGGTTCTTGCGCACCCGATCCCACTCAAAATAACGCCCGTTCATCACGACATATACACCAGGAGGCAATATTTGTGCAAAAGCAAGGGCGCTACCCAGGTTAAAAAAACCATCAGAAGAAGTACCAAAAGCGTACGGAATCATAGCTCCAGTGAGTACGATGGTCTTTGCATGGATATCTGCTTCAGCAAGGTGCCGGGCTGTTTCCACCATCCGATCCGTACCATGCGTAAGTAGGATGCGATTGGCTGGTGTACGTACGCAACTATGGATAATCAGGGCGCGATCTTCGTCACGCATTTCAAGGGAATCGACCATCATGAGCGTTCTGATGTCAATTTCTACCCCGCAACGCCCAAGTTGGAACATTTCGCTGAGGTGAGTATCCTTGAAATACAGTTCGCCCGTCAGGTAATTGTATTCTTTATCAAAAGTACCACCGGTTACAAAAACTTGAATCATGGACGCAAAGGAACGGATTTGACGGGAAAAGTCCACCTAGTTGCATTTGAAAGTCTCGCAAATTGCAAACGAGCGTATTTAGAATCACATGAAAGTAACAAGTTATTATTCACCGGTTTCTTTGTTTTGAAAAACGTTTTTACTTTTGCCCATCAAAAAAGAATCGTACACATGAAAAAGAACGAAGAATACGTCAAAAATTCCAGCCGCGATTGGCTTATGTTCATCGTGAGCACCATAGGTATGGTTGCACTCCTCATTTGGTTACCCGCCTGGATATGGGTGGCCTGGCCATTCCAATTTACAGCTTTGGCCGGCGCACTGGGTCGGCTCTAAACAACGTGGTTTTTCCATAAAAAAGCCAGCTGCAAAGTATGCGGCTGGCTTTTTTTTAACGAGGCTGTCTAAAGTTTAGCTCTTGAAAATCCTCCTTCTCCGCTTCTCCTCCATTGGCGATATCGTGTTAACTACGCCTGTAGTTCGCTGTCTGAAAAAGCAGCTGGGCGCAGAATTGCATTTTTTAACCAAGACTTCATTTGCATCGATTTTAGCGTCAAACCCCTACATCGACCAGGTCTTTTCTTTTCAAAAAGACATCACTTCGGAACTGGAAGGCCAACTAAAAAGTGAACGCTACGACTACATTATTGACCTACACCACAACCTGCGCACCCTGCGGCTAAAAATCGCCCTTGGTCGCCCTTCAAGGGCCTTTGATAAATTGAATTGGGAGAAATGGCTGCTCGTCCGGTTTAAAATCAACCAGATGCCCGACAGCCATATTGTCCACCGATATATGGAGACGGTCAGGCATTTGGGTGTTGAATATGATGGAGAAGGCCTGGACTATTTTATTCCAGCACAGGAGAGCCTGGCAAGCATCGAACTGCCGAAAGCACCGTTTGTCGCATTTGCCATTGGTGCCACCCATTCGACGAAACGGTTGCCTGAATCAAAAATCATAGAAATCTGCCGTCTTATTGCTCAGCCAATTGTGTTGCTCGGAGGGAAAACCGAACAAGAAGCTGGCGCGCGGATTGCCAATTCGGCTGGGGCCCATGTCCTGAACCTCTGCGCCCAACTTAGTCTGCATCAATCAGCAGGGGTGGTGCAAGCATCGAGCAAAGTCATCACGCATGATACGGGGTTGATGCACATCGCTGCCGCGCTACGGAAGCCCATTGTATCTGTTTGGGGCAATACTGTACCCGCCTTTGGTATGTGGCCGCTGTACCCAACGGGCATGGACTTAAATACGTCTGTTGAGGTGTCTGGGTTGGGCTGCCGTCCGTGTTCCAAAATTGGTTTCGATCAATGTCCGAAAAAGCATTTCAAATGTATGCGCGAAATTGAAGTTGCCCAAGTTGCAAGCCTCGTTTCATCCGGTTGAAATGCAACCGTTCTTTAAACCAAAACCGTCTATCTAGAAATTGAAGGCTCCAAGTTGTTAAGTTGGTTGAATTTATTGCCTGCCAAAAACCCCTCTAATTTGCCTTCAAACTGCAAAAATCCATTTTTTCAGAAAAAGCCTTGCCTTGCTTTGTTGAAGAATCTGGATTTTGCTCTACTTTTCGCCGAGAAACGTATAAGGCTTGGGACGTTAATTTTTTGGATCTTTGAATTTCATGCAAAAAATTAGACTTCAAAGCCATTCCAAACACCTCGTCTTTTAGTCTAAATCCATTGTCAATCTGTCCAATGTCAATTATTATGAACATTAGAAAACTACTTTTCCTACTTGCTGCATCGCTAAGTCTTTCTGCCCTAAACGCTCAAGACATTCACTTTTCTCAGTACAATATGTCGCCTATGACCCTCAATCCTGCTAATATTGGCAATTTTGAAGGCACGGTGCGTATCGGAGGCATTTATCGCGGCCAGTGGGCCAGTGTTATCGGCAATAAAGGCCAGTACAAAACACCTTCGCTTTGGGTAGATGCTCCCATTATCACTGGTTTCCGCAAACGGGACTGGGTTGGTGTGGGCTTAGTCTTTTTCTCTGATAAAGCCGGCGCAGGTGGTTTAACGCATACTGCCGCCAAACTTGGTGCCTCTTACCACCTTGCTTTGGACAAAAAAGGGAATGCTTACCTTACCATTGGTGCACAATATGGACAAGCTGGTCGGAATCTAAACCCTGCAAACCTTCGGTTTGAAGAAGGATTTTTAAATCCTACGCCTTCAGGAGAATATAATTCAGGGGCTCAGGTTGACTTTCTAAACGCTAATGAAGCCAAGTCCAATTGGAGTGACATAGACGGCGGTGTCGTACTCCGCGCCAAACTCAACAAACGTATGGACATGAGCATCGGTTATGCTATGTATCATATCGCTAGAGGAAACTATGGCTTAGTGACCAGTGGTGGTGGTACTGGTACATCTACTGGCTCTGGTGGCGGCGGCAGCAATGATGAAATCGCTCGTAGATCTGTTGTCACGGGCCTATTTAACATCAAATTGACCGAGAAACTCACCGTAGGGCCGTCTTTCATTTATCAAACGATGAGTGGTGCGGATGAGATTAGCCTTCAAGCACTCGGTGCTTACCAATTTAATGCGGAAAAGGATATTGACCTGAATTTTGGCTTGGGTTACCGGCTTTCTGGCGGTGACGCTATTTATCCCATGCTTGGTGCAAGATATAAAAACCTCCGTGTAGGCCTTGCCTACGATGTGAATATTAGTGACTTGAATAGTGTCAGTAACTATCGCGGAGGTTTTGAGCTCGCAGCCAATTATATCGTCAAGATTTACAAGCCTGCTAAAATCAAGACTCGGGTAATTTGCCCAAGATTCTAAACACCGTTTTTCAAAAATAATTGTGCTTAATCATTGATTTACCGGGCGCAATCACTTGGCTTTCTGCTGTTTCCATTCAAAAAGCCAATTTTAAATTTTTAAAAATCTTCTGGTCTAGCCGGAAAAAACGATACGATGAAAAAAATTCTCTTTTTCCTCACTCTTACTGCCTTAGCGGCAATTGGCGCAAATGCTCAGCCACTAAATCGCGCTACGCCTGAAGCTAATCTTAAGTCTGCAAAAGAAGCTGAGGCAGATGGCAATCCTTATACTGCCTTGGATCTTTACGAAAAATACCTTGCTGAAAACAAAACGGACAAGCAAATTGCGGTAAAAGTGGCAAGACTTAATTACGATCTTCGGGACTTTGAAAAAGCTGAAAAAGGATTTAGCCGATTGGTTAATCGCGACCGAAAATTAGAATTTACTGAACTCAAGTACTGGCTTGCGCTTAGCATGAAGTTCAACGGAAAATATGCCGATGCGGTTGACATGTTCAACCAATATATTTCAGATGGCGCCAACGATACACTTAAAACCGCCGCTAAGCGCGAAATTGCTGGCTGCGAGATTGCAAAAAAGCTCAAGCAGCCTGACAATCTATTGGTCGGAAACATGGGCAAAGACGCCAACAATGCAAATTACGACGGTTCGCCTTCTTACAGTGGGGGAGAATTATATTTCACTTCCATGCGCTCTAAAGAAGTAATTGTCTTGAATGGTAAGGAAGGAGATTGGTTCACAAAGGTTTACACCACAAATAAATCTGGTGAAGAATACGGTGAACCCGAGCCACTTGGCACACAAATCAACCGTGAAGGCTGGCACCAAGGAAATGTGAGCATTACGCCGGATGGAAAAACCATGTATTTCACCCGCATACAACTAGTAGAAAAAGGTCAGGATCTCGCTGAAAGCAAAATTTTTGTTTCTCAAAAAGGCTCAGACGGTTGGAGCGGCGCCAACGAGGCAACTGGTGTTAATGGTGATTTTATTGCCAAGCACCCTTGTGAGGGCGAACTATTTGGTGAAAAAGTACTCTTCTTCGTCGCTAATATGCCTGGTGGCAAAGGCGGATATGACCTTTATTACGCTCCAAAAAAATCTGAAAATAATTTTGGTCTACCCGTCAACCTTGGAGGCGTGGTAAACACAGCTGGCGACGAGGCCTCACCATTTTATCAAGATGGCAAACTGTGGTTCAGCAGCAACGGAAGGCCTACAATTGGCGGTTTCGATGTTTTTGAAAGCCAATGGAACGGCGCGGTTTGGAGTGATCCAAAAATGCTCGCACTCGGGATTAACACTAGTCTGGACGACATGCATTACACCCGTTCAGCCGACGGCATGAGTGGGTTTGTCGTCAGCAACCGCCCCGGCCCAAACAGCCTCAAAAGCAAAACTTGCTGCGACGATATCTATGTCTGGGAGCTAGAGCGGATCAAAGTAGAGTTGCTGGCCAAGACCTTTCGCCTAAAGCGCAAAGGGGAAAAGGAAAACCAGCCGCTCAAAGGAGCTGTTGTTACAATGCTTGATGTAACGGAAAAGAAAGCTGCAAATGTGGATGAGAAAACCAACCTTGCAGCCAATGAATTCCCGTTTACACTTCAGCCAGAGAAATCTTACATGGCCATTGCCAATGCAGAAGGGTTCAAGCCTGACACGGTGGTTTTCAACACTTTAGGTGTCAAGAAAAGCACAAGCATCGAGAAAAAACTTACCCTGCGCCTTATAAAGCGGGAACCAGAATATGATACGCTACGCATCAATGAGCCCATCCGACTTGATAACATCCTGTACGATTACGACAAGGCAGATATTCGCCCTGACGCTGAGCCCGATTTACTGAGCGTGGTAGATTTGATGAAAAAATACCCGGAGATGAAAATCGAGCTTTCCTCACACACCGACGCAAGGGGCAATGACGCTTACAACGAGGACCTTTCTCAGCGTCGCGCCAATAGTGCCGTGGCTTGGATCGTGGCAAAAGGGGTCGCTGCTGATCGCATTATTGCGAAGGGGTATGGCGAAAAACAATTACAAAATAAATGTACAAATGGTGTGGAATGCACCGAAGAAGAACACCAGGTGAACCGTCGCACCGAATTCAAAATCACCGCAGGACCTACCAGCATCGTGATCGAAAAGGTCGAGAAACGGGAGAAAAAACCTGCCTCAACTGGTGGTAAGCAAAGCGTACATGAAAGTTTCTTTTTCGGGCATTAAATTTTTAAAGTGCCCTGAAGAGGCTGTCTCATAAGTAAACATTTTTAACCGTTCGAGCCCTAATCCTCGTAGGTTTTTAAAACCTACGAGGATTTTGCCGTTAAAAATGAAATAAAATTTCACAATAACTTCAACCTTCTAACTTGTGAGGCGGCCTCTTTATTAGCGCGGGCGTACAAAGTGTCTTCGAAACAATGGGGCAAGCAGGAGAAAGGAAAAAAACCTTGAATGCAATTTTTAAAAACAAGGATTTCAATGGGTACCCGATAGTTAAACAGATCCTTTTGCAAGTAACGATTGTATCGAAGTGGAAAAAGCACTGTTCAAAACCTTTCTGCTAAAAAACCGTTCAATATTTATACTTTTGCCACAAATTCAGCAAAAATGACAGCTACAGCAGAAAGGATAAGCCTAAATGAAAGAGTAGAAGCCGCGCTTGAGACCATTCGCCCACACCTTCGAGTGGACGGCGGCGATGTTGAGCTTGTAGAGGTAACCGATGACATGCACGTCAAAATCCGTTGGATGGGAATGTGCCAATCCTGCTCTATGTCTGATATGACCCTTCGCGCTGGCATTCAAGAAGCCATTCGCAATAAGATTCCTGAAATTATAGGCGTAGAAGCGGTTAATTAAGGGGAATAATGCGGTCAATGTGGTTTGTCTCGGATTTTATCTTGATCAGACTTGGCCCATTGACCACTTTAATACTCACCATTTCATTCGAGCCTGCAACTTCCAAATCCGTTCTTTCCCAGTTGCACCCGAATCCGTTACCGCTTGGCGTGTATTGGTTTCTTCCATTCTAGCATCCAGTCTAAGCCAGCGATTTATGCGCCAGTGTAGGTTGAGATACCAACGAGTGCCCCGTCCGGCAAATGCCGGAATTGAAACTGCCGCAAAAAGATCATTTTCAAAAGCATAAACCCGTGAATCATAGTCCTCTGTGTCAAACACAGCGTATCGAAGTGATGCAGAAATTGGGCTTCCCAGTGGTTTAACTACGGCTTCCTGATAGGCAATAAAGCCGAGGGATGAAGGGTTTTGACCAATTTGATAAGTCGTCCACTCTACTCTGCTGCGCAACTCCACGGGTTTGCTGATTTTATAGATGGAATGTAGGCGAAGTCGATTCCGCTGAGCATTAACCAGCCCAAAGGGCTTTTCCAAATCATCGTTTCGTTGTTTGGTTTCAGATTGCACTAGGGCATAGACAGAAAAATTGCGGCTTTTCGTCCAAAGTACCCGAGCTAAATATTCGCGACCATTGGAAGGGGCATCTACCCCAAAACGCAACCAGGGATGCCGCCACATATCTGCATACAGGTTTATCTGCCAACGTCTTATCCAACGAATATCGGCCCCAAAATAAAGTCCCTGTTCATTGCTCGAGCCTGAAACTTCGGCAAATGGGTTGCCATAAATAGATTGATAATCACGTCCAAGAGTGCGATGCACTGCGGTTAGGGTAACATGACGATCCGCCGAAAAAAGCAGCCCATTTACTGCCGCGATTCCGCCATTGTTGCTCCGTGCGGTTTCTCCAAATAGAAAGATATTTCGCCAACGGTAGTTGTAATCAATACTCGTTCCTGTCAAGCTTTTACCTCGAAAAACAAATTTTCGATAAGGAGCAGGTGAAGCATTCCAAGGCTTGTCATAGGAAATATGAAGTGTATTGGCTGAGATTTGCCCCCGTTGCCCAGTCCAAGTGGCGGCCAACCCGCCTACTTGTTCGTGAAGTTCCTTTTCGTCTTCAATTTCCGAGGTAGTCCGGTGATAACCAGAAGTTAGGAGTGATGAAAACTCAATTTCAGGCGAGTCAAAATCGGCGGTATCCCTTGTTTGCACATTAGCATCGCGGCGACGATTAGAGTACAACGCTGTGATTTCCAATTGTTTACCAAAAGCCAGGGTGGTAGCTGCCCCTCGAAAAAAATAAGTTTCCCCGAATGCTCCATAGGCATTCAATTTGCGCCCGCCTCGTGCCACAGACACTGTTTCGGCAGATTTTCCTGGCGCAAAGCCTGTTTGCAGCAACAATCCCTGGCCCATCCGTGCAGAATAATCGCCTAAAGCAACCACTCTAATGGTCTGATTCCAGTTTTGCACAAAAATATGCGCACTGTTGTAGTCAAACCCATGTTTGTTACTTCCCTTAAAAACGGCCTCACCAGCATCACTTTCTGCCGTAAAGCCAAAACGAAGGCGATTATCAAAAGAATGGCGGTAACGAACCGCCCAAGCATTGGGACTGCCCTCTGCTTTTTCGGTATCGTAGTTGGGTGGATCAGGATGAGCCCAGCGCAGGAAAATCTCACTATCTCCATGAATAAACCCCTTGAGCAAATTAGTGTTTCTGGTATCCAACCCGGTTTTGATGCGTGAAAACTGCAATACGCGCCGGATATCTGAAATTTCCCAATCCGGCACAGCCTGGAGTTCATATTCATTCAGGAACGGACCAAATTGATTGCGGTAAGTTAAGAGGTTGTCTACCTGAATTTCGTTAAGCAAATGCAAGGATAGAAGCTCTTCGCGGTTCACTGAATTGAGGTTGAGAGGTTTGTCTCGGAGGAGTTCGAGATTTTCCAAAAACTGCTGGGCGTCCGATTCGGAGGCTGATTCGTTGTCTCGAAAAAAGTTTTCGAGCAGTTCTTCGTCCGTTTGAGCACTTAAAAAGAGTGGAAACAAAGCGATGAGCAGGGTCGTCAAAAACTTTAAGAAAATATTTTTACTCAAAATGTGTGTACAAAAGTTGTGTCCGTGCGTCATAAGTAAGGTTTTTCGGAAACAATGTTAGGGCGAAAAATTCGTTTGAGCGACCAAACTTTATTGATTAGGCACTTTTTGAAAAAGTGTCCATTCTAAAAGTGTCGAAACGCTAACAACAACTACCTTTGCACATCAATTTTTTAACCATTCAAAATCGTTTTCTCAGACATGAAAAAATCTGTTTTAGGAATTCTCGCTGGCGCAGCCATGATGTTTTCTCTGGCTTCTTGCGGCGAAAAGCTGCTCACGGAAGAGCAAGTACAAGCTGAAATCACAAAAGGCTTCGACGCTGGCAAAGCTGCAGTGGAGCAAGAGATGTCCGCTAAATGCGATGCCGACTTCGAAACCCGGGTATCTGCCGTGGTAGACCAAGCCCGGGCTGATTTCGAAGCCGAAAAAGCCGCTGAAATGGCTGCTGGCAAAAAGAAGTAATCCTTTAAAAACGAATCCCAAATCCATTCACTCACAAATCATTCACCGAAAATTATTCAACTAAGATGAATAAAAAATTGCTCTTGGCTGGCGCAGTAGCTGTTGCTGGCTTTTTTACCCTCACTGCATTTGATGGTAAAACCCTCGCTCAACAAAAAGAAGAAATTGCTTCTGCTGTAACCGCGAAACTTGAAATGCTCCGCACTGAAAAGACCGCTGAATGTGATACGCGCGTTCAAACGGAATCTACAACACGTATTGAAACGTGGAAAGCTGAAATGGCTGCTATGCCAACACCTGCACCTGGAAAAGGTGGCGTAAAAAAAGGTGGCACTAAAGGTCCTAAAGTAGATCCACTACCTTTAGTTCCTCCTCCTGCTAAAATTGATCCAAAAAAGGACAAGATGGAAGGCGGTACCAAGATAGAGGAAAAGAAGGCGAAAATGGAAGGTGAATCACCTTCCACAGATAAAAAGAAAAAGAAAATGGGCGGCGGCGGAAACTAATCCACTCCGCACTACTTTGACTTAATTTTATGGCCGCTTCGGAGTGTTTCCGGGCGGCCATTTTTTTATCCTATAAAAAAAGGCTGCTCCACAAATTGCGGAGCAGCCTCTTAAGAAAAAAACTTAGAGCTTACTGCTTAGCGTAAACCGTAGAAGAACAATTGTCTGTCAGAATGTTGGCAGCATCAGTTTCGTCTGTAACCGTGTAGGTAATATTGATTGTGATGTTGCCACCGCTTTTTTCGATAGTACCAGAGCCTTCAACAAAAAACTTGTCGCTATCTGGCTCTTGACGAGCAATGGTGATGGTTTCGCAATCAATTGAAGCATTCACCGCGTTGCCAAACAAACCCCAAACATTGGTGATTTTAACGTCTGTTTCGCCATTTGCAGTGATTACTACAGGATAAGAAGCCGCTGGACTCGCCGAGCAATCTTCAGTGACTACATAAGAACCTACGAAATCTTTTTGATCGAAATCGCACTTGTCACCGCAAGAGGTAGAAGTAAATACCAAGAATGCGCCTAGGATAAGGACTGGAAGAAAAAAGAGTTTTTTGCTCATGTTTTGGAAATGTTTGTGAAAGGTGATGGAATGGTTAATAAATGTTCGCCGCAAAGGTAGGCAAACACTCCGTTTTGAACTAATAAACAAAACGTTATTCCTGCCAAAGTTCTCCTAAATTACGCTGCAACAGTATAATTGTCACTTTTTTAAACAAACTTTCCCTGTTGCCTGCCCATTTTTGGAAGAAACTTGCAAGTAAAAAATGCCCGGAGGCAGATTTTCCGGCACCTGAAAACGCAAGATACCTCGGCTGTTTTCTTGATTTTCAGACCATATTTTTTTGCCTTGGCTATCTGTTAGCTGTAGTTTTAATGCTGCACTCCAAAATTTTTCTGATAGCTGGATATCGATCCAATCACCAGAAGCAACAGGATTGGGTGAAATTTGAATGGTTGAACCCTGCAATTCAAAGGTTGATACTGAACCTTTTATAGTGAAGCA
>JBBQLD010000105.1:0-11646 GCA_038327555.1 Chitinophagales bacterium | reverse complement strand
GCCTATCCCCTTCAGAGCAGGAGAAGGGTGCTGTTCTCGGTATTCGAATTTTCGGAATGAGCATTTTTGTTTTTCCAGTAAAATGTATATTTTTGTATAGGAAGCGAATTCTTATCTCAAGATGATTTCACATTTTAGCCCCAAGCCTATCCCCTTCAGAGCATGAGAAGGGTGCTGTTCTTGGTATTCTAATTTTCGGAATGAGCATTTTTGTTTTTCCAGTAAAATGTATATTTTTGTATAGGAAGCGAATTTCCAGCCGTACACTTCTTTTTTGCGGCTTGTCATTCTGAACGTAGTGAAGAATCTGAGGCCGAAGGCCTAAAATTTAGAAGAAAACGCTTCGGCCTTCGGCCACAGATTCTTCACTACGTTCAGAATGACAAACAATTTGAACGCGCAAATTTTCAAAATAAAAAAGTGTACGGCTGAAAGGTCATTTGAATCATTTCGTTGTTAATGAGTGTAGCAAAAATGTATTTTTTGCCGCTATGGCAGTCTTTTTTTAACAAAAGTTGCTTATAAAAAATTATGTTTTTAAAAAACGCCTAAATTTGCTGTCAAAGCAGTAAAAATGATTTCACAACAATTTGCGGAAATGATATTGTTCCATCGCAAAAAGAGTGGCATGTCACGAGAGGCCTGTGCGCGTTTGGCTGGAGTGGGCAAAACTGCTCTGTACGATATTGAGCATGGCAAATCGAGTGTTCAGCTGGACACCCTTTTGAAGGTGCTGCATGTCTTGAATATTAAAATTCAGTTTTCCAGCCCTTTGATGGCCGCTTTTGAATTTGAAAAAATAGAAACGAAACAGCCATGAGAACAGCCCGAGTATTTGCCCATGATGTATTTGAGCAGTTTTGAACAAATAGTGCCCCTTTGGCTAGATCTGCTGGAACGCTCTTTCCTCTCAGAAGACCTCAAAACCCAATACAAGAAAATCATGGAACACAGGTTCTCACGCCTGTCGTAAATGGTCAGTCAAGTAGCCCCTTCAATTTCTTTTAAAATAATACCCCAAAGAGTTGTGTAGCGTTTGGTCATTTTAAAATAACTTTGCAATTCAAAGTTATTTTAAAATGACCAAAAACGCCATCGGCTACTTCGGCCCAAACTCTATTACCTGGCAACTTTACCGCGAACAGCTGTCAATAGCTGGAGGGGTTCGGGCCTTATTGCTTCAAGTAGCGCACCCTGCCGTAGCGGATGGGGTAGCTCGGTATAGCAATTTCAAAGCAGATCCTTTTGGCCGGGGCTACCGCACATTCGCGGCCATGGCGATGATTTATTTTGGCTCAAAAACCCAAGCTGAACAGACCGCCCAACGGCTTTGGCGCATGCATTCCGCCATAAAGGGTGATGCCCCAAACGCCTATTCTGCTAATGACCCTCAATTGCTTTTGTGGGTATTGGCGACGCTGACAGAAACTACTTTACAAGTGCATAGAAGGATGCCTTTGCCCGGACTGCCGCCCGATTGGCAAACCCGTTTTTATGAAGAGAGTAAGGTGGCCGCACAATTATTGGGCATCCCGGCAGAGGTATACCCGCCTGATTTGCAAGCGTTTGAAGCGTATTTCAAAACGATGTTGGATGGCGAGCTACTGGGCAGTACGGATACTTGTCGCCAAGTTGCGCAATCCATCGTCCAACATCCAAGAGCACCCAAAAAACTGGCAAATCTTCTAGCCACCGGCTGGCTGCCTGAACCTTTGTGTGTACGATTGGGGATAGCAGTTAGCCCGGACGCAGACGCAAAATTAGCGCGGTTTCTGCGGCGGTACTTATGGGTTTATCGTTTGATTCCCAAAATTTTGCGCTGGAGCCCTTCCTATCATCAAGCGATTTACCGCATCGCAATAGCACAAGGGACACGCCCACCCTGGGCGGGGCGTTTTTTCAACTGGCTGGGAAAATGGATGAAAGTGCCTTTTGGATTAAAGTAACCGGGCCTGAATCCCCATGCTGCAAATCAGAAAACTTGGGGCAGTAGTAGCAATCGCGTTTTTGTGTTCATCGTCAATTGGTACGCGTTTTTTCAGGCTTTTATGAGTTCGCATTTTTAAATCTCTCTGAAGGCAGTTCATCAATATCAAGCAGCGTAATCAGGAATAGGCACGTCATAGACTAACATTTAAAATACAACCTAACATGAAAAAATGTACACCTTTATTCCTTTTCACCCTTTTGGCTACAGCCTACTCCTCGGCGCAATCATCTCATTTTGATGCCAATCTGGTGCACAACTGGAATTACCTTGACCGCGACGTGGAACTTTCAGCAGAGCGGTTTTTTAACAAAAACGGTTTCAAAATCGGCCTGCATTATTTTCAAAACACTGCAGAACAAACCTATAACTGGCAAGACAAGCCTCGGGCCACAAATTTCGCGGAACGATTGGGTTGGAGTGTCCAATATCTCCGTCATGTTCCGATAAGTGAATCGAATATCGAATTTTACCCCTACTTCAAACTCATTGGATTTAATCTCAGATACCAGGCACAAGACGAAGTTTCGGGGCTTCGCTCTGATCCTGCCAGATGGAAATTCTACTCGGGAATAGGCCTACAGGTTAAAAGTAAGCTTTATCGAAAAATCTATCTAAGCGCAAGTGTGGATGGTGGCGCACGGTGGGAAAAACTGCCTTTCAGTTACCTTGATTATTTCAATGGCATTGCTACTGGCGGATCGGTGGGTTTGGCTTATAGGATTTCGGAATAGTTTGTTATGTTTGAGAAGTTTGAAGCGTTTGAATTGCCTCGTCAAACCCTTCAAACCTTTCAAATTACTCAATCCTGATCTCCATCTGAATATTCGCCCGCTTAAACTCCGTACTTTCCAATGCCACACAGCGGAATCCCAGCTTGAAATACAAATTGATGGCCTGATAGGCTTTGGTGTTGGATAACAGGAAGACGCGTTTTGCGCCGAGTTGACGGGCACGTTCGAGCGCGGCAACACCCAGTAATTCACCGATTTTTAAGCCACGAGCACTTTCGGCTACGGTCATTTTGGCCAGCTCCAGTACCCCATCTCCAAAAGGTTGGAGGGCGACAGTCCCCAGGATTTCGCCATCAGATTCGCTTTGCGCCAGCAAAACAGCTCCACCACCCCGGATGAAATATTTCTCAGGGAAATCGAGTGTGTCGAAATCCACTTGTTCCACCTCGTAATCTTTGGAAATCCAGGCGATGTTGAGGTTTTTCCAAGCGTCTTGGTAGCTGGGCTGCCAGTCAATGATGCGGATCATGGTGTGGTGATGGGTAAATTGTGGATGGGTAATGTGTAAATTGGTGCTGATTGTGCGGGGCAAATATCCATTTTAAGGGTAATTCATGCAAGGGTTTCATGCAAGATATTCAGCCTGGGGTTCAAAGGTCTCTTCGTAAAAAAACACCCCACAAACGACAGGCGTAAGTGGGGTGTTTTTATATCCATGTGATCACATGAACGAACTAATTAATTCTCATGATCGCTAACGATGTACGAACGCTCCTTGATAAACGGCGATAAGAACATGAACAGCACTGCTGTGGCTGCACAAATGCCGACAAACAACCAATAGAAACCTGCACCATGAAACTGGGCGAAGAATCCGCCAGTTTTGATGTTGTTCTGGATCACCGAAACCAACACGTTGCCCAAAGTAACGCTCAATAGGAAGCACGCCATGATGGTAGATTTCATGGATGGCGGCGATTGCGTGTATGCATATTCCAGACAGGTAATCGAAATGAGGATCTCGCCGGCAGTAAGAATTACGAATGCCAGTATTTGCCAGCTGATGTTAGGAGATTGACCCGCATCAATCCAGCCTTGAATGATGGCAATAACTACAAACGAGAGGGCCGTAAGCACAAAACCTGCGCCGATCTTGCGAAGTGGCGTAACCTTTAGTCCCATCTTGTTAAAAGCCGGATAGATCACAAAGGAGAACAGGGGAATGAACGCCAAAATAAACGCTGCATTCACAAACGAAATCTGCTCTGCTTCCCATTTGATGCCTAACCAGTTTAGATCCATTTTGCTGGCCTGTACCACCCACTCGGATTGGCTTTGATCCCACAAAGCCCAGAAAACAGGCACAAACGCAAAGACTGACAATACGCGCCACACCGACTTGATGCCTTCGATAGTTTCGTCGCCGTACTCTTTGGCCGCTCCTGCGAAACCGCCATTGGTAAGGGCATAAAGATTGATACCTACAAAGTTACCTGGCTTGGCAAACCATTGTTTTTTGAAAATAAAGGCCAATGCAAGCACCAAAATCAGCCATGCACCCAACACTGGACCAACTCCTGCGTGCTGAATTTTGTCGAAATAAATGTAGCTTGCCACCAATGAAATGAATGCCGTAGCAAGAATGACCATCTTGTTGGGGTCATATTTTGGAGGAGGAATTCGGCGGTATTTATTCCGGCCAGCCCAGAAAAAGAACACCGCAATCGCCATGGCTATTGCCGGTACGCCAAAAGCTACTGCTGGACCGTAGTTCGATTTGAGGTAAGGAATGAGCAGAATGGAAAGTACAGAACCTGCATTGATAGAGAAGTAAAAAGCATCAAAAGCTTTGGAAATCAAGTGCGAGTTGCTAGAATCAAATTGGTCGCCGACATTAGCCGAAACACAAGGTTTGATGCCGCCAGCACCTATCGCAATGAGCATCAATGATGTGGTAAACATCACTTCACTATCCACGGAAAGGGCCACCATGATGCTGCCACAGACATACACCATGGAAAGCCAAAGAATGGTTTTGTATTTGCCCCAGAACCAGTCGGCAACCATACCGCCAAACATAGGCAACAAATACGTCATGGCCACAAAATCGTGGGTTTTGGCATTGGCCGTAGCTTCTGCTACTTGTACTACTGCTGGATCGAGGGAGCCACTTTTGTTGTAAAACTGGGCCACCATAAAAGTGGTCAGGATCGCGCGAAGGCCGTAATAGTTGAAGCGCTCCGCCGCTTCGTTCCCGATGATATACGGGATACTGGAGGGGAATTTTCCTTTAGGTGTAGTTGTGTTGCTGTTCTCTGCCATACAATTAGGAAATAGGTGAAAAGATGTTTATCGAGTTCCATTGAACAGGGCAAATGTTGCGAAAATTTTTCTCTAAAAAACACTTTCCCTTTCTAGATGTCCAGAAGACACAAAAATTTCAACCATAGGTTGCACGCTTAATTGTCCACAGTATGGCGATAAAAGGCTGCTTTCGCCATTTATTTAGTCGATTAGGCATTGTTTTTTTGCCATTCTTTTAAAAAACAATTTAAAAAACATCGTTTTTCAGACCTTTGTCAACCAAACGCTTTCCCCATGATACGTATAACCGCTGTTTCCCTTACCGTCTGTTTCTTTTTGGCCGCCTGCGCCCAAGAGTCGTCCAAAGAGACCGTCGCAAATGCCGCTGACACAGCACTTTGGGCAAAATACAATGCCGAAGGCTGGAAAAACCATGGTTGCGAGCTCATCAGCGACGCAGAAGTAGAAACCCTATTCGCTTTTGACGGCAAAGCAGCTACGCTCAATGCGCGTACACTGCCCAATCAGGCTTTTTGTCTCCGAACCTGGAACAAGCCCGATTGGAAAGAACGAGAAACCAATAATGAAAAAGAAGGCGCAACCTGGTTCAACCCTCAAAATCGAATCGTTGTGCAGTGCTTTGATTACACCTCCGAAGAACACGCCAAATTGCAGATCGAAAGCCTGCGTCGCGACCGCCGCACGACCTATGAAGAAGACGTGCCTGGAATCGGCGATGATGGACTATGGAGTACCAGTACCGTCACACTTCTGGTGCGAAAAGGCCAATTTGTGGTCAATATTACCCTCGAAATCAGCGATATCCCGCACGAAAACCTCGAAAAAGCCAAGTTAGCAGCTGTATTGGCGTTGAAGAAAATGTAGCCTGATATTAAAGTGGTCAATGTGACCCCATTTATCAAGTCTTCTGGTGCTTCTTCTTAGCCGCAGGGAACAAAATATTGTTCAAAATCAATCGGTAGCCAGGCGAGTTGGGGTGCAAGGCAAGATCGGTGGGAGGATCTCCTACATAATGGCGGTAGTCTTCCGGATCATGACCCCCGTAGTACGTAAAAAAACCTTTTCCGTAGGCGTCATGGATATAACGCGCCTCATTAGCTGGCTTGTTTTCGCCCAGAATTAGCACACTAGGCTTGATAAAATTCTTCCTGAAAGCGGTAGCCTGACCCATGAAACCTTTCACCGTACGCGTGTGGCATTGGGTGAGCATGGTCGGAACAGGATCCCACTTGGCAGAGAAGTCAAACAAGGAAATATAGTCTTGCTCTGGCGAGACTCGGCGGCCGGTCACCTCGCTGGCATCAATGGTGGAGTGTTCATAAACACTGGGGTCTGTTAGCACTTGAAAATCCTGAAATGCAAACGTTTTGGAAAAATCCAACTTACTCTGGAAGTTAGGGTCTATAGGGTCTCCATCAAATACAGCAGCGCAAATATCTGTGCCTTCAGCTGCCAGAGCTATGTCGTAAGTATCTGTAGCAGAGCACATTGCAAACATGAAGCCACCGCCAATAACGTATTCCTTTATTTTTTTGGCCACCGCTAATTTGAGTTCACTCACCTTGTCAAACCCGTTTTGCCGAGCCAGAGATTCCATCAAGTGTACATGTTGCCGATACCAGGGTTGGCCGCTATTGCTGGCGTAAAACTTCCCAAACATCCCGGTAAAGTCCTCGTGGTGCAGGTGCAGCCAGTCATATTCTGCCAGTTTTCCCTGCATAACTTCGTTGTCATAAACGATATCGTACGGTATTTCGGCATAGGTAAGCACCAGGGTCACGGCATCGTCCCAAGGCTGGATCATTTCTCCCTTTTCATCCTTGTCCGGGGTGTAAACGGCTATTTTTGGCGCTTTCTCTAACTTGATCACGTCCTGATTTATCTCAGGGTTAAGAATTTCATTTTGCAAATTGGCAAATTGACCATCCGCAAGAATCTCGTAACTCACATCGCGGGTTTTGCATTCTTTTTCAAATGCCGGGGTGTATACAAAGGCAAAACTGCCGCCTCGATAATTCAACAACCACCAAGCCTCCACGTTCTGTGACAGAATCCAATACGTGATCCCGTATGCTTTCAGGTGATTGCGTTGGCCTTTTTCGTCCATTGGCAACAGAATAACTGAAGCACGGAGTTGCGAAAAAGCACCTAAAAAAAGTGCGAATACGACAAGTAGTTTACGCATGGTGTAATTTGTTTTTGTTGCCAAAGCAGCGACGTAGAACGTAGAATTTTCAGAGAAGTTTTTTTGAAATCAAAATATCCGTCGAACCCGCCAAAATCAACCCTGAAGCGGGCGTAAGGCTTTATACGATTTTCAGCTGAGTATGCCTTCCTGCCCTCCAAGACGCTGCACCAAATACACAATTAACCAACTACCCAGAAATTTACCTAACCGGAGTCCATTCCTCCAAATAAGATTTTCGCCCTAAAAGCATCCAAAGACCTTCTCGTAAATAGATCATCGTAAGCCGTATATACCCGTATTCCCGGAAACGCCGCGGCGAGTGGTGTATGCGCAATTTGGACAAATACGAGATGCGGCCCACATTCTGCAAGCGATAAAAAAGGTTGCAGTCTTCCCCTGCGGTGAGGTGTTCTTTGTAGCCCCCAATGGTTTCAAAAGCAGTTCGGCGCACCAACTGACATTCTCCTTTGGCCAATGGCGCCTTCAAAAAAAACGAGCCCCGAATAATCATATTCATCAAGACATGATAAATGCGGTCAGAAGTCCGGGCTTCTTCAGGGTACACCCAAATGGGCACGGTAGCCCCGACCAGATTGGGGTCTTTTTCAAAAGCCTTAAAAACCTTTCCAAAAAAATAATCCTTGTCGGGAATTCGCACATCAGCGTCCATGCGGAAAAGCAGTGGAGCTTTGGCCTGTGCAGCCCCATGATTACAACCAATGGCAATGTTTTGTTTGCCTGGGCCGGCCTGCACCAGTTTAACGCGCTGACCTGAGAGTTCGGAAAAATGCTGCACAATTTCGATGGTACCATCCGTGCTATTCGCATCAGAAACAATGATTTCAAAGTCATATTTTTCCCAAAATGGCTCGAATTGCGCCAATGTAGTGCCAATGTATTTGGCCTCGTTACGCGTTGGGATGAATATGCTGAGTCTGGGGGAATTCATGTGATAGTATCTGCTTTTAAATAGACTTATTGCGACAGGGCACTGTTTGCGCGAGTTCGCCGCACTTTTCTAAAATCAATCATTCAGTTTTAGGTCAAATTTCCGAATCAACTCCTCCACAAATGGGTTGACTTCCTTCATTTTTTCCAATTTATCCTTCGTTGTCTGTGGACGAACGGTGCGGGCGGCCTGGGCCTGTTCGGCAATTTTATTGTCATTGAGCACCACTTCTATTTTCAAGGCGGTATCGTGCAAACGACGACGGAGTGTTTCGAGCATCCGCGCCGCTTCTGCTTTCACATTGTTTTGATCAATAGTAGTACCAACAAGCACGGTAAGGATCTTCTTATCCAGACGCAATTCAGCGTTGGTGAGCGCCATGCGGGAAAGATTGGAGTTAAGTAGCCCAGCATAGGCGTGCCATTCTACGCGCACATTTTCGAGCGAAAGGCGGCTTTCAAGACTGGCACGGTGATTTTCCTCCTCCTCTACCAACTGATCGAAAGCATCCAGGCTCATCGGAATAGCTTCTGCTTTCATCCTGCCCTGCCGTAATCCTTGTGAAATATCAGCCAATACATCGCTTGAAAGCGGTTGGGCGTTGCCGCGCTCAGGCGGCGGCGTTGTAGGTTCTCTATGCACTGGCGGTGCTGGCTCGGAAACTGTGCTGGCGCCATTTGGCATGGCGTAGTTTCCATTCCCTATCGCAGGCTGATTGCCCAATTGTGGGCCACCTGCGACAAGCTGTGTCCCATTTCCATTCGGTTGCGAGCCGGTTACTTTGGGCCGAGAGGCGTCAACCCTTACGTCAAGATTTTTTTTTTCCAAGTTTGCGCCTTTCACCGCACTACCAATGTGGCACATCTTGAGCAGTGCAATTTCAACATGGAGGCGTTTGTTGCGCGCCATCTTAAAATTGATGTCGCAGTCGTTGCAGAGATTGAGGGCCGTTAGCAGGAAAGAGGAGGGCGTTATGGCCGCTTGGGCGCTGTATCGCTCCCGCAGACTTTCGCCCACCTCGAGTAGACCCAGCGTGGCTTTATCCTTACAAACCAAAATATTTCGCAGATGCTCTGCAAGGCCCAGCACGAATACTTCGGGATCAAAACCTTTGCGGAGAATTTCGTCGAAGCGATTCATCAGCGAAGCAGAATCCTCCATCAAAAGCGCGTCTGTAATCTGGAAAAAATAATCATAATCGAGCACGTTGAGGTTTTCGATTACGGCCTCATAGGTGATTTTATTGCCAGATCCGCTGGTGATCCGGTCAAAAATGGAAAGGGCGTCGCGCAGGGCGCCATCCGCTTTCAAAGCAATGATGTGCAGCGCGTCTTCCTCGGCTTCGATATTTTCTTGCAAACAAATCGACTTCAAATGCGCTACCGTATCAGCCACGGTAATGCGGCGGAAATCAAAAATCTGGCAGCGGGAAAGGATGGTCGGAATGATTTTGTGCTTCTCCGTCGTCGCCAAAATGAAAATGGCGTAGGGCGGGGGTTCCTCCAGGGTCTTCAAAAATGCATTGAACGCCTGATTGGAAAGCATGTGCACTTCGTCAATAATGAACACCTTGTACTTGCCCTGCTGGGGCTGGAAACGCACCTGCTCCGTAAGTGCGCGGATGTGTTCTACAGAATTGTTGGAGGCTGCATCCAGCTCAATGATATTAAACGAGGCGCTGTCATTGAAAGATTTGCAGGAACTACAGGTGTTGCAAGCCTCGTATTCCGGTGTGCGATTTTCGCAATTGAGGATTTTAGCGAGGATACGGGCACAGGTGGTTTTGCCCACGCCGCGCGGCCCGGTAAAGAGAAAAGCATGCGCTACATGACCACTAGCCAGCGCATTCTTCAGCGTTCCGGCCACATGGCCTTGCCCCACCACGTCTTGGAAACGCTGGGGACGGTATTTACGCGCGGAAACTATAAAATTGCTCATGTGCCTTATCTCTTGCGATGTAAAGGTAAAATGAATCGAGAAAGGCGGGGGATGAAGTTTTCCACAAGTTGGAGTAAATATCAAGCGGCTGATCTACCCCTCTAGCGAATCCAGGAAATACTGAATTTTCTCCTTCAACATCGCGTCTTTCTCCGTCAACTCTTTCTTGGCAAACTCCGCAGTACTCCGCGCTTTGCTCAGGTTTCCTTGCAGTTTGTAAATCCCCGCCAAGGTCATCCAATATTCCGCGAGACCACCCTTTTCGGCAGCTGACTTGGCCCAGATTTCGGCTTGCTTGAGCACTTTTTTGTCCTTCGGAAACGCGCGCATTAGTGCCACAACCAAATCATGGAGCTTGGCCGAATTGCTTTTTACCTCCGTTTTTTGATATGCCTTGGCTGTTTTCAGGAACAAAGAAGGATCTTTTACGGCCTTGGCGTAATTCATGTCTGCTTCGTAGGCAAAGGCTGTAGCCCGGGACGGATTGCCTGCTTTCATTTTAGCTTTCGCTTCATCTAGCAGGGTTTTGTTTTTGAATTCGATGGCTTTAGTTACTGTGTTTTTACAGGCTTTTTCTACCCGGGCATTCACCGCTTCTTCGCTGGAAACAGCCACTACTTTGTCGCGGTTTTTGACCAGCAAATCGAACACACGGCTATCAGCATCTACTGCACCTTCGAGGATAAACTTGAGGTTGAATTCCGTAGTTAAATCCTTTTGGGTATTCAGGTATTCATTCGTAATTTTCAAGGAGGACTTACCTGCCGCGTTGAGCGAACGAACGTAATCGAAAAGCATCTTTGGATCGCGATCGCCTTCGTTATATTTTTTCTCGAAATCCATCGATTTATCGTTTTTGCCCAGGGCTTTTCTGCCCGTTTCGAGAAGTTGATCCACTCCTTTAGCGCCCACTTCCTTCAAGACTACCTTTCCAGTAGCGTCAATGAACATCAAGGTTGGGTACGAATTCACGGGGTATTTCCCGGCAAACTCCGAGTTTTCTGGCTTTTCCATGTCAATCTTCAAATTGACAAAATTGGCGTTGAAAAACTCCCCCGCCTTCGGATCCGGGAAAGTCTGGCTCGACATGCGCTTGCAAGGGCCACACCAGGATGCAAAGGCGTCTACAAAAATGAGCCGTTCTTCTGTTTTGGCTTTTTCCAGGGCTTCTGCCCAAGTGCCGTGGAAGAATTCTATGCCTTGGGCGGAGAGGGTGTTGAGGGAAAATGCGAGGGCGAGTAAGGTGTGCAGTATGTTTTTCATGCTTTTTTAGTTGAGTTTTGCGAAAAGCGCTGCGGTGAAGTTCATTTCGCAAGAATGTGCTTTGATCAGTAAGATTGCAAAAGTAAGGCTTTTTCAAACGTACCAATCAATCATGGTCTCTGTTAAAATTTTGTTTGGTTTGAATGCTTCATTGTCCGGGTGTCGTCGAGTCACCCGGGGAATGTAGGGTTCAAACCAAACAAAATTTTTCCCTAATGGGCCAAATCCTGCTTCAGAGGGATCCGTGTAAATCGGGGACTTT
>JBBQLD010000104.1:0-11663 GCA_038327555.1 Chitinophagales bacterium | reverse complement strand
CATGATGCGCGGCAGTTCGTCTGTCCAGAATAACCGCAGCCGTTCAGCAGGGAACCGCCGCCCTCGATAAATGTTGTGAAAAACCCGCTGAGCCAAGGAGTTCAGGAAAACCCTAACCGAACGGTTGGGGTAAAATGTACGGGCATACGACAGGTCATCCGTAATTTGGATGAACAAATCATTGAGCTTGTCGGGGTCGCGACGGTCTTCACGGAGCATTTTTTCAAAGTCTGCCCATTTTTCCCGGTTCTGCTCGATAAATTTTGTTTCTTTCATGCGTGCTCATTGGTGCTATTCCAAAAGCAAATGTAACGGATTTAGGTGTTTCTAAAGCGGGAGTACCGAGATTGAGTATCACAAGGCCAGATCGTTTTCTGGAGCTTGGTTGCTCTAAATATTAGTTTTTAGGCAAGACCTAAGCAAACGCATAATAATTTTAACATAATCAAGCCCCTTAAAATTCCTTTTAACGAACTTTAACCTCCAACTAATTCGAGTTTAATGCGACATTAACCAAAATACCGTTCGGAAGGATCTATTTTTGACCCAGTTAATATGCGCACCGGAACTGCGCAAATATTCACTCACTTTCACGCCATGAAAAAAGTACATAAATCTCTGCTTTGGGCTATCGTCGGCCTTTTCGCTTTGTCATTCAGTTCAACGGTCAAAGCCCAAGACGATCTTTATTACGATCCGGCTACGGATGCTCCAGCTCCAACTGCCGCCACGTATACCGAAGAATACACCGAAAAAAGTAATGTCACTCGTACTTACAACGACAATGATCAGTACTACGAAGATGATGACTACGCTTATGAATACTCCTCGCGTATTCGACGCTTTCAAAATCGTTCGGTTGCGGCGGATTACTATGACCCCCTCTTTGTAGACCTCAACAACTACGATCCTTTCTACTCTCCAGGTACTTCCATCTATGTATACAACTACAATGACTATTGGTCGTACCGCCGTTGGCAGCGCTGGAACCGTTGGAACAGCTGGAATTCCGGCGGCGGCTGGGGCGGTGGCGGCGGCTGGGGCGGCGGCGGCGGCTGGGGCGGTGGCGGCTGGGGCGGTGGCGGTGGCTGGAACTCTTGGGGCTGGAATAGCGCATATTCCTTCAACAGCCCATGGTACAACCCTTGGGTAGTCAATAACTTCTACTACGATCCTTATTGGACTTGTAATGGGTACAACCCCTATTTCCAAAACCAATTTTATGGCAATGGCTGGGCAAATAACCACTATTATTACAACAATAATAACGGCAATGGTGGTAATGGCGATAATGGCGGTAATGGTGGTGGTTACTCCCCTCAGACCTATACTGGTCCACGCCGTAACGGTTCGAGTGTTAACCCTGGTTATGCTCGGATCCCGGACAGCAAAGGCCGCTTGGCTACTGCGGAACCGAATGTGCCCATGATTGAAAAAACAAGTGCTCGGCCAAGTCGCACCGCTGGTGATATCGAAGGTAATACCGATGTAGGTCGCGGCAAAACCGCTACTGATCGCACAGCTACCCCAAGTATTGGTGGCCGTCGCCCAGAAGGTTCTGCAAGAGCACCTGGCACTCGGACACCTGAAACTCCAACTGGTCGTGGCATTGAAACGCCATCAACCCGCAACGACGAAGGTTACAAACCACGCCGTCCGAATGATGCCAAATCACCACGCACCGAGAAGCCTTCAACGCGTAGCAACGAGGGATATAAGCCACGTCGTTCTCAAGAAACACCTGCTCGTCCGCAGACAGAGACTCGGACACGTCGAAACAATAACGATGGGGGTGCCACAACACCACGCCGTTCTGAGCCAAGTCCTACCCGGACAGAAGAAAGCCGTCCTGCACGTCGTACAGAAGAGCGTTCTTCTGATCGTCCAAGCCGCTCAAACAATAATGGTGGTGGTCAAGAAAGCCGTTCAAGCCGTTCAAGCCGCTCTTCCGAGGGTGGTAGCAGCACACGTTCCAGCGGTGGTGGTGGCGGTTCAAGCAGAAAAAGCAGTGATTCAGGCAGCGGCAAAAGCAGCGGCCGTGGTGGTCGTAACTAATACCGCCCTTGAAATATAAAGAGTAGGCGGAAATCGGTGCTAGTCGCCTTTTTCCGCCCTTTTTTTTGCTTAAAATAATTTTTCAAAACAATATTGAACCATGAATAAGATAGCCATATTGGCCCTTACATTGCTCTGTACAGGTCAGGTATTTTCCCAAAATGCCAGTGATGTAATCCGATATTCTTACCTCCAGCCGGGCGGTTCTGCCCGCTTCCTAGGTGCTGGCAGCGCATTTGGCGCACTAGGCGCGGAGTTTGGCGGGATTAGTCAAAACCCGGCTGGACTTGCTCTTTTCCGCACGGACGAACTTACGCTGACCCCTTCGCTGCGTTTCGCCAATACAGAAGCAAAACTGGGTGGAGGAACAACTTATAATGATGATAAAAGCAAGTTTGGCTTTGATAACATAGGACTTGTATTCAATACCAATCCCGGTGGAAAGCACTGGAAAGCCTTTAATTTTGGCATTGGCTACAACCGCCAGGCAGACTATAATCGCTCCATTTATTACGAGGGAAATGCGCAAGGAACCATCATGAACGGCTTTTTTGCGGAGGCTAAAACTGGGAGTCTGGATGCCTTTGGTTCAGAATTAGCCTCTAATGCCAACGCTATTTATCAAGACGTTGACGGCAACTTGGCTTATGATTTTGCAGGGAATGAAAATGCGTCTATCAACCGCTCGCATGCGGTCACCACATTTGGGCGCATGAACGAGATGGCCATTGCTTTTGCAGGCAACTACGATGAAAAATTGATGGTCGGTGCTACGATTGGCGTTCCATTTGTCAACTACCGCATTGAAGGCGAATACATCGAAAGCGATCCAACTGAAACGGTGGATTACTTTGATCAATTGACTTATACAGAATATTTGCGCTCCTCTGGTGTTGGCGTAAACCTCAAACTTGGCGTGATTTATAAAGTAAGCCAAGCGTTCCGAATTGGAGCGGCATTCCATACGCCCACTGCATTGAGCATCACAGATGCCTACAGCAACACGTTCGCTTATAATTACACCGATGGGAATGGCTCAACAATAGGTGAAGTACAAACCTCACCTGACGGAACCTTTGACTACAAACTCCGCACCCCGTGGCGGGCTAGTGCGAGTGCAGCTTTGGTGGTAAAAAAGATTGGCTTTCTCAGTGCCGATGTAGAATGGGTAGATTATGCGGCCAATCGGTACAATTTAACAGCGGATGTGGCCAGTCAAGATAATCAATTGTATGAACGGCAGGTAAATTCCGACATTCAGCGGAGCTATCAACAGGCGATGAATGTTCGTTTGGGCGCTGAATTGGCACTTGATGAATTCCGCTTGCGCGGTGGTTTGAATCTTTTAGGCAAACCTGAAGAAGGCGCTACGGGCTTTAACACAGGCATTAGTGCAGGGGCAGGCGTTCGCGGAAAATCCTTCTTTCTAGACTTTGGCTGGCGGCGCGGACAAGGCATTGGCTCGGTACAGCCCTATGAAAATGCGCCTGTAGCAAGTACCAAGGTGGTGACTAACGACTTTCTGATGACCGTGGGTTTTAAGTTTTAGACTAGCCTTACTGGCATCGAGACAAGCGTGTCAATGGTTTGATTTTCAAAAAGTTACTAGCGATAACTACCATTTTTTAGGTATAACATCGTGTGGTAACTTTGTACCAGTACAGTAAAAAATATTTTGAAAAGGTTGTTGCATAGGGTAGTCAGTCTATCTTTGCAGCAACCTTTTTCATTTAATCTCCGGCACCCTGCCGAATTTTGCTCTCCCAACCGATAGTTTTCCGATTTTAAAGTATTTACTTTTTAATCACTGCCACTATGACCGTAAGGTAACAGTTTGTGGTCAGGGCTGTTGTCGCTTTAGTGACTTCGGTAACCTATTCCATAGGCTGTGTCTATTATAATCTCATGGTTGCCCCTTCCGGTTAGGCTCGCGGTGAGGGGCTTTTTTTAAAAAATGCCAACTTTTGGCTTTTGATATAGCTTCAGGAAAACTTAGGAAAACACCCAACCGATAAGAAATCGAATTGAACTATGGCCCTTGGCCTTTCGGTTTTCCCGTTTAATCCGGGTTTTCGATAATCTTCCTGCCCCCCGCAAAGAGGCCCGCTTCGGTGGGTCTTTTTGTTTGGCCAAAAAAATAATCCAACTTATCAATTCTACTTTCGAAAATTGCACCTGACATTCCAAATTTAATCTGTTTCATGCAACTTGTTTTTCCAGACGGATTTTTATGGGGCACTTCTACCGCTGCAACACAGGTGGAAACAGCAGGCGATCATCCATGGCGTGGGTTGCGGGCTTTAGATGGTTATGTTTTTGAGCGAACAACCGATCATGAATTGCGCCGTGGGGAAGACGCAAAAATCATCGCGCAATTTGGTTCGATTTATCGCTGTGGCGTAGATTGGAGTCGGTTGCAGCGAGAACCATTTGCCAAATTTGAAAAAGAGGTCGTCGAAGAATACCGCTATTTTTTTGAGGATCTGAACTCGCGTGGGGTTGAGTTAATGTTCGTGCTGCATCATTTTTCGCACCCCAATTGGTTCGAGCAAAAAGGTGCTTGGACCAATGAAGACAATATTCCGATGTTTCTGGATTTTGTGCGGCAGTGTATCAAACATTTTGGAGTATATGTGAAGCTCTGGAATACTTTCAATGAGCCGAACGTGTATGCAATGAATGCATTCATTTTGGGCAATTTCCCACCCCGAAAGAAGGGTAAATACCTGACTGCCAACAAAGTGCTAGACAATATGGGCAAGGCACACGACATCGCAGTAACGATGCTGCGAGACAAAACCGACGCGCCCATTGGAATTTCGTTAAACACCGCTTGCTTTGAAGGTCGCGGTATTTTGGGCAAACTGGTGGCAGCTTTTGTAGCCTGGTGGTTTATGACACGGGCAGCACGGCCTTTCGAGCGTTGCGACTTTTGGGGGCTTAGTTACTATGCCTATATGATTTTTGACCCTTTGCCTATGGATGCCATTTCGCGAAAAAAGGATCTGGTAAAACTGGGCATCCCGCACGACAAGATGTGGGGTTACAGACCGCAGGGATTGGGCGAGGTGATCCAACGTTTTCACAAAAAATATGGAAAACCCATCATTATTACTGAAAATGGTATTTGTACAGATGATGCGCAACAACGTATTGAAGCAATAAAAGACTACCTCAAAGTATGTCATGAGGCTATTCAAAGCGGGGTAGATTTACAAGGCTATATCCACTGGAGTACCTGGGATAATTTTGAATGGCACCTTGGTCCGACTTACCGTTTTGGACTGGCTCGGGTGAATTTGGATACTATGGATCGCACCGTAACCCTGGCTGGGGCGTTTTATGAAAAGGTGGTGCAAGCGAATGGACTGGAAATTTGAGCCCCATTTCGAAGGATTATTTACTTGTTACTTTCATCTGATTTTTAGCATGCAAACTCAACTACATTTTCGCGTCTTTGCGATTCTTTTGGTGTACGGGGTGCTCAAATTTATGGGCGGTTCATTTGGGACACTTTTGCTTTATCCTGTGACGATGCTGGTCACTTTTTTACACGAATTTGGTCATGCAATGGGGGCGATATTGACCGGCGGTTCGGTGGAAGGGCTACAGGTTAGCTCCGATGGAAGTGGCTACACGACTACGCGTGGAGGCAGTCCTGGTATTGTTCTGATGGGTGGATATTTGGGCAGTGCAATACTGGGCAATATCCTTTTCCGCATCGGTGCACGACATCACCATTTGGCGCAGGGTACTTTGTTGGCCATGGCAATCTTTATGTGCTTGGCAGGTGTTGTGTGGTTTGAGTCGTTTGAAAGCACGGCAATATTGTGGTTATTTGCACTGACGCTGGCGTTTATCGCGCTGAAAACGACCTTAGACCAAGACGTGCTGATGTTTCTTGGCTTGGCGGCAGTTTTATACATCATTCAAGACTTCAATGTGGGGCCAAGCAGTGATTTGGCTATGTATGAGCAGGTGGTGGGGCTGTTTCCTGCACAAGTTTGGATGTATATTTGGTTGGGCCTGGCGGCGGTCTTGTTTTATTGGAATTTGAGTGGCGTTTTTCGAAGAAGTCGGCAGGTGTAAACGCATTTTTATACCCTTAATGTTCAATCCCTTTTGCCTCCTCCCACAACACATCCATTTCAGCCAAAGTCATGTCTTTCAAGGGCTTAGGAGCGCGGCGCTCGATGTGTTCAAAACGCCTTTTAAATTTTCGGTTTACACGCTCTAGTGCTGTTTCAGGATCCACACCGATAAAACGGGCGTAATTGACCAGCGAAAAAAGCACATCCCCAAACTCCTCTTCGATATCCGCTTGAGGGGCATTATTTTCAATATTTTCTTTCAATTCGCCAATCTCTTCCTCCACCTTTGCCCATACCTGTTCGGTGTTTTCCCATTCAAATCCTACCTGTTTGGTTTTTTCCTGCATCCGATAGGCTTTCACCATAGCTGGCAAACTAGCAGGCACGCCTTCCAAAATGGATTTTTTGCCCTCCTTAAGTTTGAGCTGTTCCCAGTTGCGTTTCACTTCTTCTTCATCGGCCACTTTTACATCGCCATAAATGTGGGGGTGACGAGAGATCAGCTTATCACAGATTGCGTGGAGCGCATCGGCAATATCCCAGGCGCCTTGTTCCGAAGCAATTCGGGCGTAAAAAACCATGTGGAGCATTATATCACCAATTTCTTCCTTCACCCCGGCCAGATCGGCGGAAAGAATGGCATCTGCAAGCTCGTAGGTTTCCTCAATGGTGAGGTTTCGGAGACTTTCGAGGGTTTGCTTGCGATCCCAGGGGCATTGCTCCCGGAGTTCGTCCATGATGGTAAGCAGGCGGCCAAAGGCCTCGAGTTTTTGTTGTTGGGTGTTCATATTTTAGCGTTTGTGTGGGCGAAGGTAGGGCTTAGATGGCGCAAAATCTTTCCACAAGGGGTCTGGATTCTAGTGGCAGGGACACGAAGTGCCCGCTGCTTTGGCTGCAGGATGCGGATATGAGACACCACCATACCCTCCTCTACCTATCGCAACAAAGTAACCCCACCCTTCTCAACAAATCTCAACTGCTTTCCGGAGCGAATCCCTTCATACTCCACCCACCAAACGTATTCATCCGAAGGCGCGTCAAGGCCATTTATTCTGCCATCCCAGCCAGTCAATGGTTCATTGGTCTCGAACACCATGGCACCCCAGCGGGAGTAGACTTTTAGGTTGGAAAAAATGACCTCACAGGGAAAAATTGGACGGAACACATCGTTCGCACCATCGCCATTTGGCGTAAAAGCATTGGGAAATACGTCTTCTTTTGCCCCTATTTCTACAATTTTAGAAAGTTCGTTGTCGCAGCCGTTGAAATCGCCTTTGCGTGTCACTACGATACGCCCGCCTGCTGTGTGGCAAATGCGGCCTGAATCCATAGGGTCTGCCTCTGCTCCTTCTATTTTGAGCGTATAATTCACCCCAACAATATTATCCAGCAACGTAATCTGGGTACACTCGCCGGGGCAAAGTGTACTGTCGGCGAGCTCAAAATCCAGGTCAATAGGCAGACAAACAATTTTAGGAATGATTGATACTTCCTCGACGGTCAGAATTTCATTTTGGGCTGTGAAGCCCAGCGTTTCATTGGGCACAAACGCAGTTTGTTCGGGCAGAACTGTTTCACGTTTTAAACCAGAAGCAGTTGGGCAACAATCGCCAGCCTTGCCTTCCGGGTCGGTTTTTGCCAGCAAAAAATTGGTTTGATTGTTCGTCGTGCTGGTGCCAGCGGCAACAAAACCATCTTCGTATTGCTTTACCTGCCAGAGTATATTGCCAGGCCCGTCCCCCTTGTAGGTGTTTTGCCAGAGCATATCGTTTGCTCCATTAATTTTGATCAAGGCGGCTGGCGTACCACTTGGGGCGGGCCTGCCGAGACTTAGCACAAATTGGTCGCCGGGGAGTGTAATCAGGTCTGTCACCCCGATATGTTTGCCTGCAATCCCGTAGGTGTAGGAAGTTTTCAAGTTGCCATCACGATCGGTAGTCAGGGTCCAGGCTCGGGCGAAACCATCGTTAAAACCCTGTGAATTTCCTGCAAAAAGCAATCCTCCATTTTCAAGCGGAGAGATATGGCTCAACAAATCTGTATTGCTGCCGATGGAATAACGCTGAATTGCCCCGGGCATATTTCCGGCAGCATCAAAACGGGCGTAAATGCCCTGCGATTCATTGGTTTCGATATGATATCCGCTACAATGGATAAAGCCTTGTGGTTCTTGCCAGCATTCGCCGAGTTGTTCGTAACCAGGTTCGCCAAATATGTGATACCACACCACGTCACCGTTTTCGTTGATTTTTACCGCTAGGGCATCGCGGTTTGTGGAGGAAATCACAAAATCTCCGGTGAGTAAGTATCCGTCTTGAAGCGGGGAAATTTTGGGTAGGCGGCTGCCTGGACCCGCACGTCGACTCCATACCACCGCGCCATCTACTGGGTTGATTTTCATCCAGCTTGCCTTGGCTTCTCCGCTAGCGTTGAAAGCATCAAATACGACCAAAAGCCTCCCATCTGAAGTTCGATGAATATCCATCGCTTCCGTGCGTTGGCCGTTGAAGTAGGTTTTTGCCCAGATTTTTTCACCTTGCTCATTGAGCATCACGATCAGCATTTTTTGCTGACTGCTATTTTGCAAACCTGTTGCACCTGCCACCACGATTCGGCCATTGGGCAATACCTCCAGCGCGTTGGCGCGATCGGTAAAAAAATGATCGTATGTTTTTTGAAAAACCTCTTGCGCTTGCACCAACCATGGGAGCATGGATAAAAGACAAATGCAACTGGAGAGCGAAAGCAGTTTGGTGTGTTTCATGGGGGCAAAGGTAGCGCTCGCATTAGCCCGAACTTTGTCTTTTTTGATCAAAAAGCAAGAATTCAATGGTAGGATCCTGCCAATTCCCGTCGCAAAATGATTCGTTCTGGGCTGTTGAATAATAGGATTCGAGCTGTGGCTTCCCCAATTATTGTGAGCGGTGAAATTAAGCCCTCTATTTCTTCAAAATGGTCTTCCCATTGATCAATAAGAGGGTGAAACAGTGGTGTGAATTGACGCTCAGGAGGGTTAAGGAAAGTGCCAATATTACTCCCTTTATTGTAGTTGCAGTCAGGGCAAGTATATGCCAGATTGCTTTCAATTGTCAAACTGCCATGTTTTAGGCTAATGATATGATCTAAATGAAAATCATACACGGTCTGGGCTTGTCCGATTCGACAATACTCACAGCGGTATTCCTCACGGCGGGCCATCTCCTTCCTAATTGCTTCGGAGAACACAACTTTACGCTTAGCCATGAGCATAAGAAACCAGACGACGCGCTCGCGCTTTGGCGAGGCTAATAATATTGTTAATGACTAAGTGATGCTCCACTTCGCGTCGTTCATTTTCTGAAAGATTTTCAACTTGTTGCTTTTCTAGCAATTCGTTCAAACGGAGTTTCATTCGTTCAGAAATACTATAAGATATCACTTTTTCAGCAGACAGGCTCGCCAAAAACTCTGCTATTTCATCGTATATAGTGACTTGCGCAGTCATATTTGCTTTTGTTTTAGTCTTCAAAGGTATCATAAAGCATTGACAAACCCCAGTGGATTTCAAGCAAATTCAAACTTGGCCACCAATTTCCGCGCTAAAGCTTCATTGTCAAAAAATTGTGCACAAAAAATTCGCGCTTTTTCGCCTATCAGGGCGAGGCTTTCCCTTTCAGCATAGCACCAACGTAATGCCTCTAACCATTCTTCTGGCTTTTCGGCCAAAAGGCATTCACGACGATCGGTCGCTTCAATGCCCTCTATACCGAGCGGGGTAGAAAGTACCACTTTACCTACGGCCATACCTTCCAAAATCTTTGCCCGCATACCGCCGCCCGAAAGTAGCGGCACGACCATCACTGAATGTTGGTTCAAAAAATCTGCTGCATCTGGCACCTCGCCGTGGAAGACAACCCGTTCCATGTCTAATTCGCGAAGCCAGCGCGGGGCTGTTCGGCCAGCAATGTGGAACCTGAGTTCAGGGAAATTTGGCACAAGCAATGGCATCCAAACCTGCTCCAAAAACCAGCGCAAACCCTCCTGATTCGGCATCCAATCGAGCGAACCTATAAAGGAAAGGCTGAGTGGGCGCTGAAAACTCGTAGTATCTGGATGATAATCACGACAGTCGAGGCCAATCGGGCAAACCGTAGCAGAATGTCGGAGGCCCAGGCGTTGAAACTGTTCAATATCGCGCTGACTGATGCCAACCACCAGATCGCAATGATTGATTTGTGCTAATTCATAGGCTTTCAGGCGGGGTGTTATTTTGCGCAAATACCACTGTTTCACCGGGCTGGCATTTTCAGCTACCCGCTCCCAGATTTCGTGTTCCACATTATGCGTCCGAAGTACGGCCTTTGCTTTTGGCGCGTATTTACGAATGATGGGAAGGTAAGGGGCAAGGAAAATTGATTCTAATTGAACTACATCGAAGACCTTGGCTTTCAACAATTCCTCTAGTTTTTCGGCAAATGCCGCACTTTCAAAACGTTGGACATGGAAGGATTTTTTGCTAAAAAATAGGTTGCGTAATGCTGCCAGGGGACGTATATGGTTTTCCACATAAACCGTATGCATACTTATATAGTGATTAAAATCAGGCGGCAAGGTTGACACATCAAACCAATGCTTGCTGGTATTCATGGAGAGCAAAGTCACCTCATGCCCAAGCGCTGCATAGGCCTTGGCCAGATAAGTCACGGCTATAGCACCGCCATCTTTGAGCGGATAGGGGAATTTGTGGCAGAGTTGGAGAATTTGCAACTTTTAACTATGAACTATGAGGTATGAACTATGAACTATGAACTATGAGGTATGAACTATGAGGTATGAACTATGAACTGGACTGGTTGCGCGTTACAGGAATATTTGCTTTAGAGCTGACCAGAGTTGTGTTTTCTTGTTTTTATCGGGCTCCAAGGCTGAAAGTTGGTCTGCAAAAAGCCAGGTGTAACCATAAAAAGAGCATGGTTGGTAGGCTTGTATCACAAATGACAGGCCCAATTGGGCGGGTGAAAGCCCAAAGATCAGTACGTGTTTGGGCTTGAATTCATTCAAATCGGGCGCAAGGGCTCGAGATTCGTTTGCGGGTATTTCAGCGAAGCGGGCATCTTGCGCCAGATTCAAATTAGCGGCAGCCAGCACCTTGGTGAGGAAATCCCGATTGGCAGCAGCATTGGGCTCCTCCAAAGCTAGTACTACTAGATTGCGAGCAAAGCCCCCCGTCGCGTTGGCGAGTGCGGTTTTTTCGGCCGTGAGGAATAGGAGTTCGTTTGCCAGGAGCATAATGTGGGATTGGACGCGTATTATTTCGGCGAAATTAAGAACGATAAGGAAAGCGACAATAGTAATGTTGTCATTTTAGGTCAGCCATTTTTTTATCAGACAACACTATTTTTTGAGAATAGTGGGGCTATTTAAAGAAAAATAGGGGCCGTATGATGGAACAAAGGGTGGCATCAAATGACTACGTTATTGTTGTCGCGTTCCTAAAGTATTTGCCAAAGGTAATAATTACAAAACCAGTAGTACTAT
>JBBQLD010000103.1:0-11697 GCA_038327555.1 Chitinophagales bacterium | reverse complement strand
CATCGCTGAAATCCTGGAAGCCAAAGGAAACAAAGCACAAGCCGCAGAATTCAGAAAACGAGCCGAAGCGCAGAAATGATGTTTATTTGATTATCTGGTTATTTGTTGATTTGGTTATTTGTTTCGCCCGGGCTTGGTATTCGTACTTTCATGACGGTTGGCTTGAATACCAAGCCCTGGCGGAACAAATAACCAAATCCACAAATCAACAAATCCACACACCTTGAAAGTTACCGAACATTTTCAAAAAGCAAAGGGAAAAACCCTGATTTCCTTCGAGGTGCTCCCACCGTTGAAAGGAGGCAGTATGCAGGCGATCTTCAACACGCTGGATGCCTTAATGGAGTTCAAACCACCGTTTATTGATGTGACTTACCACCGCGAGGAGTTTATTTACAACAAGCGGTCTTCTGGGTATTATGAAAAAACGGCTATCCGAAAACGTCCCGGAACAGTAGGTATTTGCGCAGCATTGATGCACCGCTATGGTATGGATGCTGTGCCACACCTTATTTGTGGGGGCTTTTCGGTAGAAGAAACCGAAAACGCACTGATTGACCTCAACTTCCTGGGGATCAACAATGTTCTGGCCCTGCGCGGCGATGCGCGACAGTTTGAAGATAAGTTCGTCCCTGAGGCCGATGGACATAAATTTGCCCTTGATCTTGTGCGCCAAATAGGCGGTATGAACCACGGCAAATACCTCGATCTCAATATCCAGAATGGCGAACCAAGCGATTTTTGCATCGGCATCGCGGGCTACCCTGAGAAACATTTTGAGTCGCCGAACCTTGCCGCCGACCTACTTTTTACCAAAGAAAAAGTGGATGCTGGAGCAGGTTACATAGTGACGCAGATGTTTTTTGACAACCAAAAATACTTCGATTACGTATCGGCCTGCCACGCTGCTGGTATTGATGTCCCCATCGTGCCAGGGCTAAAGCCACTGACTAAAAAATATCAACTGAACTCCATTCCACGCAAATTCTTTATCAACTTACCGGAAGCATTAGTTAACGAAGTGCTTAAAGCCAAAGACGATGAATCCGTCAAGCAAGTCGGCATCGAATGGTGCGCACAGCAATCCAAGGAGCTAAAGGCTGCCGGGGTGCCTTGCTTGCATTACTATACAATGGGGGATACGGAAACGGTGAGGCGGATTGCGGGGGAGGTGGCGTAGATTAAGGTCTTTACTTGATAATCACGATCTTGGCGTTTGAAAATAATTTTCCAGATACATCGGTAAAGGAAATTAAATAAACACCGTTTTCAAGTTGGTCAACGGGTATATCCAAAATCTTTGCTTCTTCGCGAATAGACAGTGCTTGAAGTCAAAGTCGTAGAGGTAAATTTTTGGAGCTAAAACGTCAGAATTGGTCATTCTAGCGAATTTTTTTCCATCTGGAGAAATCACCACGTTCAGACCAAATTTTTCATACTGGGCAGCCTCAGCATTTTCCCAATCCTGAGCAAAGGGCCCTTTTATAGTGTCTGGAGTCAAAAGATACATGTTGTAAATATTGACTTTTTCTTTTGGAATAATTATCCACCAGTCCTGACCATTACCATGTTTTACAGCCGTCAATGCCCACTCTTTGAGTACCGGTCCTCGCAGCACCTGGTTTTTCAGGATCACCTTTCCTTTACCATTGTTAGCGAACATATTTACTTCTCAATATAAGACTTTCCCGTCAGCGATATTCGATTCGATAGTGTGGTGAAAATAAACATATCTGCCTGGATGCCCTGGGCGTGGGAGAATCATCATGTTTTGATAAGAATCATAACCATAGACGTTGTTATCACACTCAATGCTTTGAAAAAAACCAGGGCTCAAGTCGTCCCCATTTTCGATGATTTCGTTGTTGTAATTGACGATTTTACAACCAATACTGTAAAATTGCAGCCTTCCGTTTTCATCCGAAATACTACAAGGCATATTGAATCCAAAGTGATAGGGTAAGTCGAAATGAGAAAGTGCGGGCTCCCCAAAATTAAAGTCAATCCTTGTGCCACCAAAGTAGACCTCAAATGTCCCATACCCAGTTACCCATTGATAATCATTTTTCCCTTATGCATTCCCGACGATTGGAAGCAGTAGGATACTGAGTGATAGTAATTTTTTATACATATTACATAAAAAATCAGCCTATTTCCTTTTAGCCACAATTTTCAATGAAATCGGCACCGTATCATCTATCATTTTGTCTTTCACGGTACCAAGTATCCCGGAGTGAAAATTAACCCCCCAAGTGGTGCGGTTGATGGGAAATGCGGGAGTTTCTGCGCGCAGTATATCGCCTTCGATGCTGAATTTGACGGGGATATTCACGGGGGCGGTTTTTCCCCGCATTTTCAAGGTGCCGCTAAGTACCCAATTGAAATTGGGCATCGTACTGGGCAGTACTTCATTAATTTCAAACTCAGCCTTGGGAAATTTATTGACCTCAAAAAAGTCGGCGTCTTTCAGGTGAGACTCCAGATCGCGGCGTTCACCTGGGTCTTTGATATCGGCAACGCTGATAGAATTCATGTCTAGCGTCACTTTTCCACTTAAAATTTGGCCTTGATTCACGAGCAATGTGCCACTTTCTACCATGATGGCACCTTGGTGGCCACTTCCGCCTACCGTGTTTGTTCCCGACCAGTTTACGATACCCTCAGTCACCACAAAAGTCACTGCGCCTTCCGTCGGAACGGGTTCTAATAGAGCGCTTTCCAGTTTTGGAGCAGCTTGGGCGGCTTCTATTTTCGGGTCATTTTTGCAGGAAAAAAAAGCAACAAAGGCAAAGGCAAACAGCAATGTTTTTTTGAAAAAAGCAGACATGAGTGAGTGTTTTTTAGACGTTGGATGTGGACGTTATAGGTTGGACTTGCGCTCAAACGGTTTTAGGAATCAGTAGAACGATGCAAGGAAACCTACTGACCACACCGGTACTGTAATGAACCAGATCAGAGTCTCGCCACGATAGTTTTGTTCCCTTTAACTTGTTGGTTCATTACGACTTCTACCTTGGCATCTAGTGGCAAATAAAGGTCGACCCGCGAGCCAAACTTGATAAAACCCATGTCGCGGCCCTGTTCCACTTGATCCCCTTCTCCGATATACCATTTGATGCGCTTGGCCACGGCTCCGGCAATTTGGCGCATCAGAATTTCACCCTGACCAAAATCGTACACCACAGTAGTTCGCTCGTTTTCTGTGCTGCTTTTCGGATGCCAGGCCACCAGATATTTGCCGGGGTGGTAGCGGAAGTAATTGACCACCCCGCTCACCGGGTTGCGGTTGACGTGGACATTCAGCGGCGACATGAAAATTGAAACTTGAAGCCGTTTTTCTTTGAAATATTCTGCTTCAAACACTTCCTCGATGACACAGACTTTCCCATCGGCAGGTGCATACACCAGGTGGTTGTCGGCAACATGGACTTCCCGAACTGGGTTTCTAAAAAACTGAAGCACAAGGATATAGAAGGCAATCGATAGCACCAGAACGGGCCAAAAAAGGATCGGCAGAAATTGCGCAATCACGATATCAAAAGCGAACAACAACAAGGCCGAAACAATCAATATTGTGCGACCTTCTTTATGAATTCTAAGCAGCATTTTGTCTGAATTTTGAATTTGGGGAGCAAAGATATAATATGTGTTCACAATGATGGAGTCTCCTGACACAGCTTTCCGGGTTACGCTCCTATCCCCAGCTCAATTACTTCCAGAATATTTGGGTAAACCACTACACCACTTTCCAACCAGGCTTTTGGTGTTACCCAACTGATTTCTTCAATGTCTTCTTCTGTCTGCGGTACAAGTTGCGTGTCTGCGGTGTGCATCCAATACCACCAGGTTTTTTTTAGGATTCGATTGCCTTTTTCTACGTAGGTATGGTAAGTATGCACTAAAAATGCGCCCAGCTCAATATTTATCAGCCCGGTCTCCTCCTGCACTTCTCGGATTGCCGCTTGTTCTGGAGTTTCGCCCCGGTCAATTTTGCCCTTGGGCATATCCCAAGATCCTCGACGATAAAACACGAGCAGTTCATTTTTAGCATTTTGCACGTAACCACCTGCGGCTTCCAGTACTTTGAAACAGGCTTGAAAGTCGGCCCAAAGCAATTCTAAATCGGGATGATACAGCAGCACCGCGCGGATATTTTTATTCTTATCTAATAAATCCAGATATTGCCTCAGCAAGTTTTTTTTGCCCATATATGGGGCTACGTACGTGAATTTGTCAGCCTGAAACCCCAAAGCTTGTGCTCCTTCAGGCGTTGTGAGAAAAACGGGTGTTCCGTTGTGGTAGATTTTATAGTTTTGCGGCACTTTTTTAAATTATTTTGGTGCGAATGTAGCGCATCTAGAACGGTTTGGTAGCCTTGAATTAGACAAAGCTTTGCTATTACAAAACTTGTTTGGTTCAATATTTGTGTCGTTCGTGGCTGCTATTATTTACACGATCTTTAAATCAATTTAGCATTTTGGAACCCGAAGTCGCGCGTAATTTATTGGAAATCAAAGCAGTGAAACTCAGCCCTAACGAACCATTCACCTGGGCTTCGGGGATGTTATCGCCGATATATTGCGACAACCGTGTGGCACTTTCACACCCGGTGGTGCGCTCTTTTATAAAAAACTGTTTGGCTGAAAAGTCTCGCGCTTTTGGTAACTTTGATGTGGTAGCGGGGGTAGCAACGGCTGGTATCCCGCATGGAGCATTGCTGGCTGACGTGCTGGAGAAGCCATTTATTTATGTTCGCAGTAGCGCAAAAGACCATGGCCGACGAAATCAAATTGAGGGTGAACTGAAAGCGGGCCAACGAGTTTTAGTCGTGGAAGACTTGATTAGCACGGGCGGAAGTTGCCTTTTGGCCGTAGATGCCTTGCGAGAAGCTGGTGCCGAGGTGGTGGGTGTTTTAGCTATTTTCCAGTATGGTTTTGCAAAAGCGGAACAGGCTTTTGCCGAAAAAGGGGTTGGTTTTCAAACGCTTACAAACTACGATGCATTGGTGCAAGAAGCCGCAAGAACAGGTTACGTTTCTCAATCTGATTTAAATACGCTGAAAAAATGGCGCGAAAACCCTGACGCTTGGGGCGCGCTTTACGCTTAAACGAATGATAAACAATGCATGAGGAATGAGGAATGTTTGTTACTTTCGTATTCATCATTCATCGTTCATCATTCATCATTACGAAGATGATTACTCCCAATTCTGAATCCTTCCTTCGGGAATACCTGAACAACGCCAGCCCCACCGGTTACGAGGCGAGTGGCCAAAAACTTTGGCTAGAATACATTCGCCCCTATATAGATGACTGGAAAATAGACAATTACGGCACCGCTTATGGCATTATTAATCCCGGACAACCCTACAAGGTGGTTATTGAAGGCCATGCCGATGAAATTTCATGGTTTGTCAATTACGTTACGGACGACGGCTTCATTCACATCATCCGCAATGGCGGTTCGGATTTTCAAATCGCCCCCTCCATGCGTGTGTGGATACACCTTCGGAAAGGCGGGCGCATTCAGGGCGTATTTGGCTGGCCAGCCATTCATACCCGAACCGACAAGGATTCCAATATCTCTCCAAGCATAGAAAACTTGACGATTGATGTCGGTGCAAAAGACCGCGATGAAGTAATTCAAATGGGTATTCACGTGGGTTGTGTGGTTACCTTTCAAGACGAGTTTACCATTCTCAACGATCGTTATTACACCGGGCGCGCGCTCGATAATAGGGTCGGTGGTTTT
This sequence comes from Chitinophagales bacterium, assembly GCA_038327555.1. Classification (GTDB taxonomy): domain Bacteria; phylum Bacteroidota; class Bacteroidia; order Chitinophagales; family Saprospiraceae; genus M3007. The sequence goes on along the minus strand of JBBQLD010000103.1, from coordinate 5,946 downwards.
TGTATCGCCGAAGTTGCCAGACTCTTAAAAGAGAACAAGATACAGTTGCCCTACTCGCTTTATGTTGTCAATTCTGTACAGGAAGAAGTGGGCTTGCGCGGGGCAGAAATGGTTGCCAACAGCATCAAACCCAATGTAGCGATCGTGACCGATGTGACGCACGACACGCATACCCCGATGATCAGCACCAAAAAACATGGCGATGTGCGCTGTGGTCGAGGTCCATCCGTAACCTACGCCCCTGCTGTGCACCAAAAATTGCTGGATATCATCATTGCAACTGCAGAAGAAAAGGAAATTCCATTCCAACGTGAAGTCGCCAGCCGCACGACCGGGACAGATACCGATGCTTTTGCATATTCCAACGGCGGAGTACCCTCGGCGCTCATTTCTTTACCGCTGCGCTACATGCACACCACCGTTGAAATGGCACACAAAGACGATGTAAACAACCTGATCCGGCTGATTTATGAGAGTTTGCAAAAAATAGAAGCTGGTCAGGACTTTAGGTATTTTTCAAAATTTTGAATAATTCTCCCGTTTCCCCGCCGTAGTTTTCCTGCACACCAGGGTAAGGCTGGCGGGAACAAAAGCGGGAATCAATTTCTCACTTCATCACCTCTTTCACGCTCGTGGAATACGCCGCCTGCCAAGTCTCTATCGCCCCCCTCCGTGCACAGCCATCCGACAAGAGCGAGATGGTATCGCAATTGCTTTTTGGCGAAACTGTAGAAGTGCAAGAATCAAAAGACTCCTGGAAATATGTCGTGTGTGCTTGGGATGGCTACACTGGCTGGGTCGATGCCAAACAACTCAAGCGACTGACTCCGAGGGAATTCGATGAATATCGGGACAACCAGGCCCTTAATCTTTCGCTCGTGGAAGGTTTAATGGCAGCCGACCATTTCATCCCTGTTACCTTAGGCGCTGTACTTCCAAAATACGATGGTTTGCGCTGCCAATTGGGCGAACAAACGTTTCAATTTTCTGGGCCCGTAGTCACGCCTGGGCAGCAAAGAACCGATAGCGCCTGGGTGGTTAAAATCGCCCGGAGATACCTGCACGCGCCTTACCTCTGGGGGGGGCGTTCTCCTTTTGGGATCGACTGCTCGGGATTGACGCAAATGGTGTTCAAAACTGCTGGCATCCGCCTTCTGCGCGATGCTTACCAACAGGTGACGCAAGGCCGGCCTATAGATTTTATGGAAGAATGCCAAGCGGGTGATCTCGCTTTTTTTGACAACGGAAAAGGTCATATCACACACGTAGGGATCATTTTGCCCGAGTGCAACATCATCCACTCAAGTGGACAAGTACGGGTGGACAAGCTGGATCATTTCGGTATTTTCAATCGCGAACTCAATCGGTATACGCACCAACTCCGCATTGTAAAACGGCTTTTGCCGGATGAATCCAACGTAGTCGTACTCAATGAAGAAGATGGTGTTATGGGGGAGGAATTGGCAGGGCAAGGCGCGTTGTTTGGGTAAGTATTGCCATCAATACATCACCTGCCGTACCTTCCGCAAAATTTATCATCACAATGCGGAAACACCTTATTTTTTCTTTTGCCCTTTTATTCCTCGTTTCAAGTTCATCGTTCCTCGTTAATGCGCAGCCCACAGCTTCCCCCGCTGACGTTCGCTTGAGCGGCTTTGAGCAACGCAAATTGTTGAAAAACAACTCTTTGCTCACATCGCTCAGCCCGACTAACATCGGTCCATCGGTCTTTTCCTGCCGCGTCACCGATCTGGATGTGAACCCCGAAGACCCGACCGAAATATACCTTGCTTACGCCTCCGGAGGACTCTGGCACAGCACCAGCAATGGCACAAAATTCGTCCCCATTTTTGACCACGAAGCCAGCATGACCATCGGCGATATCGCAGTCGATTGGAAAAACAAGGTGATCTGGGTCGGCACAGGAGAAGCCAACAGCAGCCGCTCCTCCTATGCTGGTACGGGCATATACTGCAGCACAAATGGCGGAAAAACCTGGGAAAACCGCGGTCTGCCCGAAAGTCACCACATCTCTCGCATCGTGTTACACCCAAATGACCCAAATACGCTTTGGGTTACGGTGCTTGGCCACCTTTATTCACCTAATGCCGAGCGCGGTGTTTTCAAAACAACAGATGGCGGAAAAACCTGGCAAAAAACTTTGTTTGTGAATGAAAATAGCGGGGGCATTGACCTCGTGATTGACCCGAATGATGCAGATATTTTATTCGCCGCTACTTGGGAACGCAGCCGCCGAGCCTGGGATTTCAGTGGAGCCGGTGAGGGTTCCGACATCTGGAATAGTACGGATGGCGGCAACACTTGGACAAAATCAAGTACCCCCGAAAGCGGTTTCCCAACAGGCGAAAAAATTGGCCGGATTGGCCTTGCTGCCGGAAAGAAAAACGGCAAAACGGTACTGTACGCCTGTTTGGACAATCAAAACGCTAAACCCAAAAAAGACAAGCCTGCGGAAAGCGGGCTGACCAGAGATCAGCTGAGCAGCATTTCTAAAGAAGATTTTTTGAAGCTCTCTGACGAGAAATTGGGAGATTTTTTGAAACAAAATGAATTCCCGGAAAAATATAACGCCAAGAAAATCAAGGGACTCATAGAGAAAGATAAGTTCAAACCCATTGCATTGGTGGAATTTCTTGAAGACGCGAATACCCGGCTGTTTGAAACGGATTACATCGGCGCAGAACTCTACCGTTCTGACGATGGCGGCAAAACCTGGAGGCGCACCCACGAAGATGCCATTGAACAGATGCACTTCACCTATGGGTACTATTTTTCCAATGTTCGCTGCATGCCGGAGGATGCCGACAAGGTGTACATGATCGGTTTTTATATCATTAGCTCTGAGGATGGCGGTAACTCCTGGAAAAACATCAATGGCGATAATGTCCATGTAGACCACCATGCACTTTGGCTCAACCCCGCCCGGCCTGGTCATCTCTTGAATGGCAACGACGGCGGCCTCAACATTTCGTGGGACAATGGCGACTCTTGGATAAAGTGCAACAACCCGCCAGTGGGTCAGTTCTACGCCATCACGACCGACGAGGCCGAGCCGTACAACGTATACGGTGGAGCACAAGACAACGGCGTATGGGTAGGCCCAAGTAATTATCAAGCCTCCTGTGGTTGGCATCAGTCGGGGCAGTACCCATACAAGGAACTTATGGGCGGCGACGGGATGCAAGTCCAAGTGGATTTCCGCGACAACAATACGGTCTATTCAGGCTTCCAATTTGGCAATTATTTCAGGATCAACAAATTGACTGGGGATATAAAACCTATTACACCCAAGCACGACCTAGGGGAAAGACCCCTTCGGTTCAATTGGCAAACCCCCATTTGGCTCAGCCGACACCAGCAGGATGTACTTTATTTCGGTGCAAACAAACTGTATAGATCCTTCAATCAAGGCAATGATTGGGAGGCCATATCCGGAGATCTAACCCTAGGCGGAAAGCCTGGAAATGTCCCGTATGGAACCCTAACAAGCATCTGTGAGAGCCCGTTAAAATTTGGCCTCCTGTATACAGGCTCTGATGACGGGCTTATCCATGTGACACGAGATGGCGGGGAAAATTGGGTGAAAGTATCAGACAACCTGCCCCAAAACTTATGGGTAAGCCGGGTAACGGCCTCCTCGCACGAACGTGGAACGGTATATGCTACTTTAAGCGGCTATCGCTGGGATGATTTTACGGCTTATCTTTATGTTTCGCAAGATTATGGTCAAAAATGGACCCGTATTGGCTTGGATCTCCCCGCTGAACCAATCAATGTGGTAAAAGAAGACCCCGTTAATCCAAAAACCCTCTATGTTGGAACCGACCATAATATATATGTGTCGTTGGATGGCGGAAAATCGTTTCAAACTTTGAGTGCAGACTTCCCAAATGTTCCAGTCCATGACCTCTCGATTCAGGCTAAAGCATCAGAGCTGGTCATTGGCACGCACGGGCGTTCCATATTCAAAGTAGACCTTACGACGCTTCAGAAATTAGATGCTGAAACCCTGAATTCAGAGATTCAACTTTTTGATTTACAAAGGAAAAAGTATTCCAAAAACTGGGGCAAAAAACAACCCTACAAAGACCTGGAAAGTCCTGAACTATCTGTTTGGTTTTTTGCCAAAACGATAGGGAAAGCAGCCTGGACTATACGGCACAAGGATAGTGGCTTGGTCTTGAACAGTGGGCAGATTGACTGTGAAAAAGGGTTGAACGAATGGAAGTACACCCTTGATTTTAAAGCAGATGTTTTGAAAAAATACCGCGATATCATTCAAGCTGCACAAAAAGATCCAAAAAAGTTGCTAGAAATAGAGAAAGCAGACACCGGAAAACTGTACCTCCAAAAAGGTGTTTATACCTTTACGCTGGAAAAAGCGGGTGGAACGGTGGAACGCGAGTTTGTGATTGAATAAATCATCTTTCATTCTCCCCGATTTTAATTCCTTTGCCCCTCTTACATTCATAACTATTCAACATTCAATGAAAAATTTGAAAAGCCTATTCCTCTTAGTACTCACCATAAGTGTGACTACACTCACAGGCTGCCTCCACATCATCGAGGAAGCTACATTTCGCAATAATGGGTCAGGAACCTATAAAATGACGCTCGATATGAGCGAAATGAAGGGTATGATGGACATGTTTAAAGGCATGGGCGGCGATAGCACAGCCATGAATCTGAGTGGCGACTCCACCTCGATTCAGGGTGAGGGCGATTATACGCCTCCCGCAGAAGCCCCGCCTACCGAAGACCCTATGGGCGGATTAGGGGATCAGATGAGCAGTGTGTCTTCTACCCTTCAAGGGGTACAGGGCATCACAAGTGTGGTTGAAATCAAAGACACTACCAACCTTAATTTTGGTTACTCCTTTGATTTTGCTGACATGGCTGCACTCAATCGCGCCCTAAAAATCATCAATAAAGACAAGTATGAAACCAAAGTAGAGGAAGTGTTCCGCTTCAAAGGCAAGAGCTTTGAACGACTCAGCACTGGCGATCTTGGTGAAGAAATGAAAAAAGCCATGATGGCCAATGGTGGCGGCGATGAAGGCGAGGAGAGCAGCATGGATATGGTAAAGATGTTTTTAGCTGATATGAGCTACAAACAAGTGTACCACTTCCCTGATCGTGTTGTGAAGAAATCTGATAATAAACAGGGCGAAATCAGTGATAACGGACATACCCTGACGATCAACCTCAAGCCTTTTAATGAAGAACAGATGAAGAGTAAGGCAGGTGTGGCGGCTAAAGTGAAGCTGAAATAAGCGATTTCTTTAACAAATCAAAAGCCCTTCCGTCATCTTGACGGAAGGGCTTTTGATTTGTTATTTCTGAAGCTTCTGGCTCTGCGGTTTTGAATCTTTTGGTTTCACTACATCGGGTACGTCCGTCGGTAATTTCGCTGGATCGGGCAGCGAATCCGGTTTTGGCTTAGGAAGTTTAGCCTGGATCTTTTCCTGCGCTCGGCTGGCCAGTATTTTGGAGGTCAGGTCTGCATTGAACATTCGCTCTTCGATGGGTAGGCGGTCAGTTGAAATGGTGTCATTGAGCATTTTTTCAATCATCAGACCTGCAATAGGCGCTGCATAAGAAGCACCCCAACCAGCATTTTCGACATACACCGCGATGGCAATTTTTGGGTTATCCTTTGGTGCAAAGGCAAAAAATACAGAGTGGTCATCGCCATGCGGGTTTTGACTGGTGCCCGTTTTTCCACATACTGACACACCAGGCACCTGGGCGATACGTGCTGTACCGCGCACGACACATTGATCCATTCCTTCAACCACGGTTTCGAAGTGACTTCTGTCAATTTGCACCTCATGTTTTACGTAAAACCGATCCGGGATAGGGGTGCCATCTTTAAATTCTTTGATCAATCGCGGCGGATACCAATAGCCTCTATTGGCGATACAG
>JBBQLD010000102.1:0-11718 GCA_038327555.1 Chitinophagales bacterium | reverse complement strand
ACCTATCCAACGGGCGATTTTAGCCCAACTTGCACGGTCTGTCGAGCTTTGGAGGTCACAGCGCTTTGTGTAGAGCCGACGCAAATTGATACTACGATAGCCTGCCCATTGGTCTTTATCCCGGTCTGCGGTTGCGATGGGGTGACGTATGGCAACGCTTGCGAAGCGCTGAATTATGGCGGAGTCAGTTCCTGGGCACCCGGTGTTTGTGGAAGCATTTGCAACAACCTGTTCGTTGATTTTTATGGAGAAAACACGGGCGGTTCGCTCACGGTCTGGACTTTTCAGGAGACGTCGGTTTTTCCTGGCGGCACCATAAGCAGTTGGTTTTGGGATTTTGGGAACGGACAAACCTCCTCAGCGGAAAACCCAACCTTCAATTTTCTAGATCCAGGTGAATATCAAGTCTGCCTAACGGTTTCAGGACTTTTTGCTGACGGCACACAATGTGGTGGAAGCGTCTGTAAAAAAATATTAGTGACCACGCAAACCTGTATTGACTCATCAGTGATTAATCTGAACATCAACTGCCCAGCTATTTATGCGCCCGTTTGTGGCTGTGATGGGGTCACCTATTCGAACGAATGTGTTGCCTACTATCACATGGGGGTTACTTCCTGGACTCCGGGGGTTTGTCCGGATCAATGTATTAACCCGCTATGGATTGACACGACCGCAGCCTGCATTGATATTTATGATCCTGTGTGTGGCTGCAATGAGGTGACCTACAGCAACGCATGTGAAGCCATTTACTATGGCGGCGTAACGGCTTGGAAAAAAGGAATTTGTTGCGAAACCGCAGTATGTGAAGCATTCTTTAAGGTGGAAATACTGAATGGGCAAACCATTTTGATACAAAACCAATCGGTCAACGCGGCGGGGTCTATTTTAAATTTTGGAGACGGGTCACCGGTGTTTTCAGGGGTATTCGATACTTTGACGCACACCTATCCGCCAGGTACATATCAGATTTGTTTGGAAATCAGCAATTTCTCAGGCACTTGTTCTGATACTTATTGCTTTATAGTCAACTTGACCAGCGCCGATTTGGAACCAACAAATTCTATCCTTCAAATGGAGGTATCACCCAATCCTGCCTATACCCAAACCATCGTTAATGTTCGCGGCGCAACCCCCAAACGAGCAATATTATTCGACGTTTTTGGAAAAATTGTGTGGGAAAGGACGCTTTTTGATGCCAAGATTGAAATCGAGACCCGGGAGCTACCTGCTGGTATTTATTTAATCCAGGTGTTAACAGAGAAGGGAATGCTGGTGCGAAAGCTGGTGGTCGCCAGGTGAGGGAAAAATTAAATTGCTGTTTTTAAAAACGGGAGAATAAGCCCAAAAAGCAACGCGGGCCTCGCATTTAGCGAGGCCCGCGCCTTTTAGGAACCGATGAAAAGTAGATTTGCAACTTCCAACTGATTCCTAACCTATCGTTCTGAATTTGCAGATCGAATTATCGCTTTCCAAAAAGTCCACCCAATACACTGTTGAGCAAACCGCCACCTTGTGATTGTTGCTGTTGTCCACCGCCCAACACAGAACCGAGAATATTGCCGAGCATATCGCCCATACCATCTTGCTGCTGTGCTTGTTGGCTGCCGCCCATCAGTACGCCAGCAAGGCTTCCGAGGTCAAGGCCGCCAGAACTTTTGGCTTTGCCAAGAACGCTCATTACAATAGGTGCAAGAATAGGCAGGAGTTTCATGATCTGACCAGCGTTGAGGCCAGAAGACTGACCAATTTGCTCGGCAGCAGCTTCTTGGCGACCACCAAGGATGTGGCTTAGCATACCCATACCATTAGTTGCGCGGGAATCTTGTCCGCCACCCTGAAGCAAACCACCAACCATACCAGCCAAATCGTTGAGCATGGAGCCGTCGTGGTCGCGGTCGAGTGCATTGCCAAGTGAAGCAAGCCCACCTTCTGTAGATGCATTATTGGCAAGACCGCCAATCAAAGTAGCAAAAATGCCGTTGGCTGCCTGGGCGGTTTGTTGAGGTTCTGCACCGATATGTTCGGAGAGTTGGCCTACCATTTCATCGGAGAGTTGGCCTTGTAAGATGTCCATTAAGTTCATAATCAGAAACTTATATTGATGGTTTAGGTGAATTGGAACATGGTTCCAGATCGTTTGCCAAGCCTTGAGCTTCGTGCTCAAATTCAAAGGTTGGACTTTGACGCAAAGGTCTTTAAAAGTATCAGGTTGATTTTCATTTCGGCACAAATTTGGCTACACTTTAAAAATATTTTTCTGAGAACCCTACAAGTTTTGAGAAAACCCGCAATTTTGGGCTGCGCTCCGACCAACAATTTTCGGCAAGCTGCGTTTCTTCTCATTCAACAGAACCGATCGACGACTGACCAACACACATGGATTACCGCGCAGCCAAACAATTCATACTGACCAAACTTCGCGCCGAGCTATCTGACCGACTGACGTACCATGGGCTTCACCATACGCTCGATGTACTGAAGATGGCTTCAGAACTCTGCTTTAGCGAGGGGGTAAGTGAGCACGATAAGGTGCTGGTAAAAACGGCGGCCCTTTTTCATGATGCCGGTTTTGTGAAAGATAAACATGCAGGCCACGAGGCCGAAGGTTGTATTTTGGTTCGGGAGCATTTGCCCAACTTCGGGTATAATACCGCAGATATTGAGTGTATTTGTCAAATGATTATGTCTACCAAAATACCTCAATCGCCTTCGAATCGCCTCGAACAGATCTTGTGCGATGCCGACCTTGATTATCTGGGGCGCGAAGACTTTTTTACCATCGGCGAATCGCTTTTTGAAGAGCTTCAAGATTATCAACTCATCGGCGACGAGCAAATGTGGAATCGCCTCCAAGTCAGTTTTTTGACTGCCCACCGCTTTCATACCAATACCAACAGGGTTTTGCGGGAACCCGTAAAACAACGGTATCTGGAAGATTTACAGGATCTTGTAGCCACTTATGCCTAACAACATGGAGCTCCCTGATGACAGGTTGACAGCTTTTTTTCGAAAATACTTATTGGAATGGTCGGCACAAAACCCTCGTCCTATGCCCTGGAAAGGAGAATCTGACCCCTATAAAATCTGGCTGTCTGAAATTATTTTACAGCAGACTCGCGTGGCGCAAGGATTGCCTTACTATCTAAAGTTTGTAGCAAAATACCCAGACATACACCAGCTTGCGGATGCTCCTGAAGACGATTTATTTAAACTCTGGGAAGGTCTAGGCTATTATTCCCGCGCTCGCAATCTGCATATTACAGCCAAATTCATCGCTTATGAATTAGGAGGAGCATTCCCCAACACTTATCCGGGCATTCGCGCCTTGAAGGGGGTGGGAAACTACACAGCCGCCGCGATTGCTTCATTTGGTTTTGGACTTCCCCATGCAGTGCTGGATGGCAATGTTTATAGGGTGCTGGCTCGATTTTTTGGTATAGAGTCACTCACCGATACGCTCGCAGCCCAAAAGCAGTTTGCATCACTCGCACAAAAACTGCTTGACCCCGAGCAGCCAGCGGCTTACAATCAGGCGATTATGGATTTTGGATCCACCTGTTGTACGCCCAAACAAGCCCGCTGCTCCGAATGCACTTTTGCTTCTGAATGCCGTGCATTGTTAATGGGGAAAGTAGCTGAGTTGCCGCTAAAGTCAAAAGGTTTGGTCAAAAAAAAGCGAGTATTGCACTACCTTGTGTTCAATCACCAAGACCATTTATATGTACGGAAACGTACGGAGAAGGATATTTGGCGAGGGCTTTGGGAATTCCCGCAAGCAGAAGGGCCCGTTTTAGTTTCGCCAGTAGGTTTTGGAGTGCTCCGTAAATCCGAGCCGTTTCACCAATTGCTTACGCATCAAGCGATAACAGCCTTGTTTTTTGAAATTAATCTACCAGATGATGTGCCCCTCGACGTTTTTAAAAACCCGCTTTTTAACGGGTGTGAGCGTATTTCTAGAAAAGAATTGAAAAAAAATATTGCATTTCCGAAGGTGATTGATTGTTATTTACAAAACATTGTATTAACTTTGAATTGAACTTTTCAATCAAATCACGTTTAAACAAAATTTTATTACAATGATCAACAAAGTAACCCTCGTCGGCCACCTCGGCGGCGACCCAGAAATCCGCACTTTGGAAAACGGCACCCCGGTGGGTCGTTTCTCCGTTGCAACAAATGAAAACTACAAAGACAAAGAAGGCAATTGGCAAAGCCAAACCGAATGGCACAATGTGGTCGTTTGGCGTGACCTTGCTGAACGCGCTAAAAACCTGAAAAAAGGAAGCACGGTCTATGTAGAAGGTAAAGTCTCTTATCGGAAGTACACCGATAAAGATGGGGTAGAAAAAAACCTCACCGATATTGTTGCAAATACCTTCCGTATGCTTGACAAACGAGAGGGTGGGAGCAATGGCTTTGAAAGCCGCATTCCAAATAGTGAGCCAGCGGTTATGCCAGGCAGTAGAGTAGGATCAGAGGATGCTCCCTCTTCTATGCCCGTAGACGCCCCCCCGGCTAACGGCGATGATTTGCCGTTCTAAAATTTAGGCTGGCGGTCTCCTTAGGCTGATGAAGATTTGAACCCTTCACCAGTCTTGGAGACCGCCTCCAACCAAACCTATGGGCTGGCTAATTTTCATTTTTCTACTCTATTTCCTTTGCCTATTAGTTGAGCGATCGCTGGTAGGCATTTCAGCGTATGATCTCGACCTGCTTCGGGCGGAAAAAAGCCGCAATGCTCGTCAGGCATTGGCATTGAGCCTGGAAATACGCCCAAGCTTGGCGGCCTTATTGCTTACAAGGATATTATTGATGACGCTTGCAGGTGTACTAGTGGCTTTTTTAATACTGGGCTCACAAGACATCAGCGATTGGCTTTTAAGCACTTCGACCGCGAATAGTTTTTCTCCTAAAATTGGTTGGGGCATTGCAGGGGTCTTACTGGCACTTGGACTCGCGCTAGCTTTTTGGGGGTTACAAAAAATTGGGCTTCAAGAAAACAGGTCTGGTCGTGCGGCTGTTTTTTTAAAGCGCCTTTGGTGGTTTGCCATTTTTTGGAACTTCATTTTTAAAGTTTTTACCCACAAAGAAAAAAATACGGAACAGCAGAGTGATGGTAAAGAGGCAGAGCCAAATAGCAATGCGGCTACCAGCGCAGCTAGCGAAAAACGCGAACTTGAACTGCTAAAAAGTATTGTTCAGTTTAGCGATGTAACGGTTAAACAAGTGATGCAGCCACGTTCTAAAGTGGTGTCTGTAGAGTTTAGAACGGACTTTCACGAATTATTAGAAGTGGTTCGACAATCTGAATTTTCTCGCTTGCCCGTCCATGATGAAGATTTGGACAATATTACGGGCATCCTTTATGTAAAAGATTTGGTGCCCCACTTAGACGAAGAAAAGGACTTTGAATGGCAGCGACTTATCCGCACAAATGTATTGATGGTGCCAGAAGCAAAGCGCGGAAGCGAGCTGCTTGAAGAGTTTAAACAAGAACGGATGCACATGGCTGTCGTAGTAGACGAATATGGAGGCATTGCCGGCATCGTCACTATGGAAGATATATTAGAAGAAGTGACGGGTGATATCCGAGATGAGTTTGATGAGGAAAGTGAAATCCGCTACCGAAAAATTGACGACTTTAATTACCTCTTTGAAGGCCAAACGCTATTAAATGACGTGTGTCGGCTTTCAGGACTTGCCCAAGGTACTTTCGATGCTGTTCGGGGGGCCTCTGATACGCTTGCTGGTCTTGCGTTAGAGCTTCGTGGTGATATACCTTTGATTGGGACGGAGGTGGCTTGGAACGGGTTTTTGCTCTCCGTTACCATAGCTGACAAACGCCGGATTGAACAGCTAAAATTAAGCCTTCCAAAACATCTCCCCGTCCCTAAATCCTTAAAGTTCTTTTAAAGTAGGCCTTTGGTGGGTGACGCTTGTAGGTTTTTCTGTTTCAGAGATGCTACTTTTGTTCAAGAATCGTCTGATTCAAACTTATACCATCGTCTAATGAGCAGACTCCATATAGTTTTAATACTCGTTTGCCTTTCCATCTCCGGACTTTTTGCCCAGGGATCTAATGGGCGTACAGGAAGCGGAACTGCTTCGAAAAACTCCCTTACGCCCAGCTCATCTACGGCTAAAAGTACTAAGGCAAGTTCGGGCGCTTCGTCCAGCCAAAACCGTGGTACAACATCTCAGGGCTCACAACCCCGCTCGACTCCCGGTACTACTTATGGCAACGCAACCGTAAAACGACCCGTTCAAGAAAGATCAACCCGCCCTTCAGATACCAAAGCCAATCGCCCGGCCACGTATGCTCCTCCAACCAATGGTTCTGCCACAAAAGGTGGTTCGTATGGATCTAAAGAAAAAGTAGCCCCATTAAAGACCGCTGAACGTGGTACCGTGAACTGGATGAGCCTAGAGCAGGCATTAGAAAAAAGCAAGACGGAAAAGCGAAAAATCTTCGTAGATATGTATACGGATTGGTGCGGCTGGTGTAAACACATGGACTCCACTACTTTCGTAAGTGCACCAGTGGCAAAATACCTGAATGAGCATTTCTACCCGGTTAAGTTCAATGCCGAGCAGGAAAACGACATTGTGTTCAAGGATAAAACCTATAAGTTTAAGAAAAACGGCTCTCGTGGTTATCATGAATTGGCCGCTTTGTGGCTCAATAATCGGCTTTCATTCCCTACGGTAGTATTTTTGGATGAAAACCAACAGCTCATTCAGCCAGTGCCTGGTTACCAAGACGCCATCAAGATGGAGGCAATTATCAATTATTTCGGGTCCGATAGTCACAAAAAGACGCCTTGGGAATCTTACGAAAAGAACTTCACAAATAATCGGTGAAGTGAATAGTCCCATTAAAAAAGCCATACTGACCAACGGCAGTATGGCTTTTTTATGGAGCTCAACTAGAAAGTTACAAACACCAAGCGGGGCTGTCACAGTTTGCGACAGCCCCGCTTGGTACGAAGCGCAAGAACAAAGCGAAAATTAACGCGTAGCGCTCTTCTTCAATTCTTTGATACGGGCTTTTTTGCCGACCAACCCACGTAGGTAGAATAGGCGAGCACGACGTACTCGACCACGTTTTACCACTTGAACATCAGCGACATTAGGGTTTGAGTACGAAAAAATACGCTCAACGCCAACGCCGTGAGAAATCTTACGAACGGTAAAGGTTTTAGTTAGGCCGTGACCACTAATTTGGATCACATCTCCGCGATAATCTTGTTCGCGGGTCTTGTCACCCTCTACAATTTTATAGGTGACGATAACGGTATCGCCCGTTTTGAATTCAGCGAATTTCGGCGCGGTCAGCATTTGCTGATGTACGAACTGTATAGCTTCCAACTCTTTCATTATATCGAAATTTGAATACGCTCAAAATTTAGAGGCGCAAAGGTAAAATTCCTTATCGAAAAAAAAAATTAAGTTTTGAAAAATTCTGAATTACAACAAAGACAAAAAAGGCTATCAACCGAACAAGCTACTTTATCCCCGTCCGATCCTGTTAATTTGTGGTTAAATTAAGTGTTGAAACACCAATAATTTAAACATCTTTCTTGCCTTTGTGTTCTTTATTGCTTGATCTTTTAGTCATACACTTTTTTATTTTGAAAATTTGCGCGTTCAAATTGCTTGTCATTCTGAACGTAGTGAAGAATCTGAGGCTGAAGGCTGAAGCTTTTTCTTCTAAATTTTAGGCTTTCGGCCTCAGATTCTTCACTATATTCAGAATGACAAGCCGCAAAAAAGAAGTGTACGGCTGGAAATTGATTGATTCAAAATTTTCATCATTCTTAAATTTTTTGCTAACATGAAAAAATTCTTATTTCTCCCGATTCTAGCCATTTTCATCATGGCTGCTAAGTCCCCGGCTATCTATAAAGTAGACACTAATAGCAGTGTTGTTGCTTGGACGGGCTACAAGGTAACTGGCAAACATACTGGTACCGCGAAAATCAAAAACGGCATGCTCTCCATGGATGCAGGGTTGATCACAGGTGGTTCTTTTGATATTGATATTACAAGTATCAACTGCACTGATTTGGAAGGTGAATATGCTGAAAAACTCATTGGACACCTGAAAAGCGACGATTTTTTGGGCGCGGCTACTTACCCGACGGCTTCTTTTGTAATTACTAAAGCCATCCCACAGGATACGAAAGGCAACTACAAAATCTTAGGCAATCTTACCATCAAAGGCATCACGAAAGAAGTGAAGTTCTTCGCAAACGCAGCGGAAGCTGATGGTACTGTGAACGCCTCCGGTAAAATCACGATTGACCGTTCTGAGTTCAACATGCGCTACGGTTCAGGTTCATTCTTCGACGGTTTGGGCGACAAAACCATCTACGACGAATTTGACCTTCAAGTATCGTTGGTTGCAAAAAAGTAATCATCGGATCATAAAATTAAGAAGCCTCAAAGGGAATTATCCTTTTGAGGCTTTTCTTTTTTATGAAATCTGAAACCGCACATATTTAATGGTTCGTCCGGCAGCAAGATGGAACGATTCGTATAGTGTCTGGATGCCAAGTTCTGGGAAAGGCAGAGGCGCGGCGTAAATATCCGAGTTTTCTAAAATCAAGGTATTGCGTTCATCCTGAGCGATAGTGTCGAGGGTGAATTGGTAAAAATCTGGATCATCGTGCTTCAGATGAACCAAGCCTCCCGGTTGAAGTATGAGTCTGAATTTTTCCAGGAAATATGGAGAAGTGAGTCGGCGGTTTTCTTTGCTAGCTCTTGGAAATGGGTCAGGAAAAGTGATCCAAATTTCGGCAATCTCACCAGGGGCAAAGAAATGGTCGATTATTTCAATGCGGGTGCGCAAAAAAGCTACATTGCTTAGTCCTGCTTCAAGCGCAGTTTTTGCGCCTTTCCAAAGGCGATTGCCTTTCACATCTACCCCGATAAAATTGCGATCCGGAAAAATCTTAGCAAGCCCAACAGTGTATTCCCCACCGCCGCAAGCGAGTTCGAGCGTTATGGGGTTATTGTTTTTAAAATGATCTTCAGCCCAATTACCTTTCAGGTTCACAGGCACCATATCTGCCCCTACAAGTTGGGGTTGCTGTACATTGTAGCACTCATAAACATTGGGGAAGGCGAGTACTTCGGCGAATTTGCGTAGTTTGTTTTTTCGAGCCACAGTTATCTGCTAAAAATTTTATGCTGAGTACCGATGAAATTGTTTGAGTTATTTTTGCCACAAAGGAACAGGTTATTCTTCACCCCAGCCTAAAATCCCTGGCCCCTATTATGCGCACCCTTATCCAAAGAGTTTCCCAAGCCTCGGTCACCATTGAAGGTGTAGAAAAATCATGCATAGGCCATGGGCTGCTGATCCTGCTTGGCATCGAAGCAGATGATACTTTGGAGGATATTAATTGGCTCTGCAAAAAAATTGCCGCACTCCGAATCTTTTCTGACACAGATGGGCTGATGAATCTTTCGGTGCAAGAAATTGAGGGTGAAATGATTGTGGTGAGCCAATTCACTCTTTTTGCCAGTACCAAAAAAGGCAACCGGCCCTCGTTTATCCGTTCTGCCCGGCCAGAAATCGCCATACCCTTGTACGAAAAATTTGTCGAAACGCTCCGACAAGACTCAGCTCGTCCAGTACAAACAGGCGAATTTGGTGCTGATATGAAAGTATCTTTGCTGAATGATGGCCCAGTTACCATTCTAATGGATTCTAAAAACCGGGAGTGACTAAATCCTAGGGTCTATCTTATAAATCCTGTCAAAAAAAGATCAAGTACACCGCTCAACAACAAATAATGACGCACAAAGCATTTCTACTCATACTCGACGGCTGGGGTATTGGTCAAAAACCTGAAGCCGATGCTATTTTTCAGGCGAATACACCCTATTTCGATAGCCTTTGGGCAAAATATCCGCATAGTACACTCGTCACCTACGGGGAAGAAGTGGGCTTGCCAGATGGTCAAATGGGAAATTCTGAAGTCGGGCACATTAATATTGGTGCAGGCCGAATCGTATGGCAACAACTTGCGCGAATCAATAAGGCCGTGCGTGAGCGAGAATTGCACGAAAACAAAACCCTGCTTGATGCCCTTGCGCACGCAAAGACCCACGATAAAACCGTTCATTTTATGGGGCTTGTCAGCGATGGCGGGGTGCACTCTCATATTGAGCATTTGAAGGCACTTTGCGATATTGCTACCGAACAAGGCTGCCCACGAGTACGGGTTCATGCTTTTACAGATGGTCGGGACTGTGACCCGAAAAGTGGTGCTGAATTTATTGAAGATTTACTTCAACATATTGAAAAACAACCTATTGAACTAGCTACTGTCATTGGCAGATACTATGCTATGGATCGTGACAAACGTTGGGAACGCGTCAAACTTGCCTATGACCTATTGGTAAATGGCGTAGGTGAAGAAGTCTTAGATTTTCCATCGGCTATTCGAAAGAGTTATACCGAAGGGGTGAGTGATGAGTTTCTAATGCCGATGAGGAAGTCAGCTCAAAGTATAGAGGCCTCGGTACACCAAGCACTAGGCACCAATCAACCAATCAATACTTCAACGATTCAGCCCGGCGATGTAGTTATTTGCTTCAACTTCCGAACGGATCGCTGTCGCGAAATCACAGAAGTCTTGACGCAACAGGATATCCCGGAATTTGGGATGAAAACCCTTCCACTTTATTATGTCACTATGACTCGTTACGACCATGACTTTCGAAACGTGCAGGTCATGTTCGAAAAGGACGATGTTAGGATGACTCTTGGAGAAGTGTTGGAACGCGCGGGCAAAACTCAGTTGCGTATTGCTGAAACTGAAAAATACCCGCACGTTACGTTTTTCTTTTCGGGTGGGCGTGAGGATCCCTTTATTGGAGAACGCCGCATTATGATTCCATCGGCGAAAGTAGCCACTTATGACCTTCAGCCTGAGATGAGTGCAGAGGGGATAACTCAGGCTATTTTAGCTGATATTCAAGTAAATACGCCCGATTTCATCTGCCTAAATTTTGCAAATACAGATATGGTGGGCCATACTGGTGTATTTAGCGCCGCTATAAAAGCGGCAGAAACCGTAGATGAATGCCTGAGCAGAATTGTGCCGCTCGCTATCGAAAATGGCTATGCCTGCATCATCATTGCAGACCATGGCAACTCCGATTATTTGATCAATGAGGATGGCACGCCCAATACTGCGCATACTAAAAACCCGGTTCCGTGTATTTTGGTCAGCTCAGATTTGAAGGGTAGCGAACACCTTTCAGACGGCCGGTTGGCGGATATTGCACCAACATTGCTTGCTTTGATGGGCATTCCAAAAGGTGTAGAAATGAGCGGGCAGAGTTTGATAAACTAGTGCTTCGTTCGGTTTATATGGTATGAACATGGCCAGCCGAAGCTGTAAAAATAGGAGTCAATAACAAAAAAGCGGGCTGTCCAACCTCAGACAGTCCGCTTTTTTTATGCCTTGATGGATAAAATCTACCCCTCGAAGTGCAACGAAATCGTAAACGTGCTGCTTAATACCTTTTCCAACACATTGCTTTGTTCCAGTCGGTAATTATTAATCAGCGCATTATTCAGCCCTTGTGAAATTTTGAGTTCGGGCGAGAAAATGAAATAAGGGAAGAAAAACTGCACGCCAGCACCATATTCAACCTGAAAGTCGGTGGGCGCAATTTTCACCAATCCGGCTGACTGAC
>JBBQLD010000101.1:0-11801 GCA_038327555.1 Chitinophagales bacterium | reverse complement strand
ATTGTACGCACCATTGACGTAGGATTTACGGCTTTTGCCCGGATGAAACGTGCCGATGTGCTGGTACCAGACATTCGCTCGGGTGATGTAATTGTTGGGCTCGCTTCATTCGGTCAATCCACCTACGAAACGGAGTACAACGGCGGTATGGGTAGCAACGGCCTTACTGCTGCCCGCCATGATGTTTTATCGAAAGTATACGCAGAAAAATACCCGGAAAGTTTTGATCCGCGGCTTCCAGATGAGGTGGTCTATACCGGAAATCGGCTGGTGACAGAAAAGATTTCTGTTGGGAATCAAGAACTTAGCATTGGAAAGCTTATTCTTTCTCCTACACGAACTTATTTGCCTGTTTTGCAAGAGCTCTTGCAAGACCACCGTAAGAAAATCCACGGCCTCATTCATGTCACTGGCGGCGGACAAACGAAAGTGCTTAAATTTGTGAAAGATGCTCATATCGTGAAAGACAATTTGTTCGAGTTGCCACCCTTGTTTAAGCTGATTCAGGAAAGCAGCAAGACCCCTTGGCGCGAAATGTATCAGGTGTTCAACATGGGCCATCGCATGGAAATTTACGTACCTGCCAAATATGCTGACACAGTCATGGCAATTGCAGAAAAATATGGAATCGAAGCCCGCGTTATTGGGCGCGTTCACAAGGCTGTGGGCGAAAAAGTAACCGTTAAAAGCCCGTTTGGGACTTTTGAATACGCCTAATTTAACTCCATTGACCACATACATCAAACATTATGAGAAATTTATTGACCCTCGCACTCCTAAGTATCTTTTTTCAGGCCTGTGATCCTGTTGCAGGACTTCAAGCTAAACTTGTAGAACTTGACAAGGCCATGGGCGGAGCATCCGTTACCGATAAAGCCAAAGCTGCGGAATTCATCAAAACTTCCGAAAAACTCGCGGCATTAGTGGAGAAAAAAAATCCAGATCAATATGTGGATGTGCTTTTGAAAGCTGCGGGCCTCGCCAAAACTGTTGAAAATCCGCAAAAAGCCATCGAATTATACACTAAAATAGTCGATGGACTTCCGCAGCATAAAAAAGCCCCGACGGCACTTTTTATGATAGGCTTCGTCCAGGAAAATGACCTCGGCGATCTGGTTAAGGCAAAAGCAACTTACGAGTTATTCCTCCAGAAATACCCGAACGACCCCGATTTTACGGACGATGCGCAGAATGCAATCAAGATGCTCGGGATATCACCGGATGATATTATCAAAGGGTTTGAAAAGCAGGGACAGGTGCAGTAAAAAGTTCAAAACCACCAATTCAACTTAGCCGTCAACGCCCGATTTTTTACCCCAAAAACCTCCACCGCATAGTTGTCCGTATAAACCACAAAGAGATCGCTCATGGGGCGGAAACGCCATTGGAAACGGCTGTTGACGTTGAAATTGTCGGCCTGCGTGTTGTATTGCAAAAAGGTAGTCCACCAGATGTTTTTAGCAAAAAAGACCTCCACGCGTGGCGTAATATTGAAGATCTCCACATCACAATAGGGGGCTGGAAAATCTAATTGCGTGTACTGCGCCCTCAAGGCTACATTCATGATAGGTTGAAACCTGCAGGTTATCTCCGCACCTGCTTGCCATTGCTTTCCATTATAAAACTCGCCGGCTCCGGCAGAAAATCCAAAAAACACTGGCTTCCGATAATCTGAGTTCCATTCTGATTCTGCGGATGCATACTGGTAGAATCCAGCGGGTAATGCAGGGCATTTTTCCAGATCTTCTTCTTCATCAAATTTAAATGAAACAGGTACATCTGCCCAATTAGGGTTGACTTTGAAACTCCAGGAACTAGTGTTCTTAAAATTAAGCTCCAATTCTATATTGTTCGACGACTCATTGAAGGACCCATCTGGATTGAATACCTGAAAGAATTCAGCTCCAAGCTCAATAAAATTCAACTTGCTTTCCTTGTTTTTTGGAAAAATCTGGTACGAAAGATTATTAAACCAGAAGTTGTACCCAATCCGCAAAGTAGTGTCGCGTACAAGGTCATAATTCTTGATGCGGGCCTCAAAACCAAGGTCAGCATAGTAGTTTTCGCCCATGTGGGTAAAGTCAGTGACCCAGGAAAATCCGCGCACCCTATACTGGAAGCCTGAATTGCCCCACCAGTTTTGCGCAGCAATTTCTGGTTTGAAGGAGCGGTGATGCGTGAGCCAGCTGGACCATTTTCCATTCAGGGAAGTAAATCCCAATTCGATACCGGCATTGCGGCTAAATTGTTTTTTTTGTAGCTCCCTACTGTCGTTAAACTCCGCCCGATCCAGAAAATAACCTGAAATCGTACTCCGCCCAAACACCCGATAATTTGCGGCCAATGCCGTGTATTCTCTGGCTGGTGTATCGCCTTGTTTGCCTGTTAACATAGTCATCAAACCAATTCGAGTATCTGCATTCAGGTTGCCCGTGAGGCGTAAACCACCTAAAATTGGCAGGGGCGCGCCCTCACTGTCCAGCCCAATGGTTCGGGAAAAAAACGGACGAATGGGTGGGATGCCAAAGTTGGAGAACAGGTCACCGTTTTCCAGAAAAAATGTTCGCTTTTCAGGCAACTGGATATTAAATCGGGTGAGGTTTACGATTTGTTCATCAATTTCTATTTGCGAAAAATCCGGATTTACCGTCAAGTCCAGATTTAGGCCGGAGCCAATCCCGATCTTTGCATCCAGGCCAATATTTGGCTTGGTTTCCGAGGCTTTATTCTCCTCATAATCTTTTGATACAGCAGCGGTTGCATAGGGAATGATATTATAATTGCCTTTGGTGCGCTTTGGGGAATCGGACCAATTCATAGCACCAGTCCAACCAAGATCCAAAGCGTCGAATTGAAAAGGAATCCGTGCCCAAACGGAGTACAGGCCATTGGTCAGGTCGTTGCGAATAAAATTGATACCCCAATTGGTCTGCCCTTCTTTGAAGCGCAGGATACGAAGCGGGATGGCATATTCTGCAGTCCAACGATCCGGGTAAGTCCTGGTTTTAACGACCCAGGTGTTGTCCCAGTTGCGATCCATATCATCATTGCCATTAGAGAGTAAGGCTTCCGTTTGTACCCCATTGGCTGAAATGCCAAAGAAATAGCCATTAACGGCCGAGTTGGCCGGATCAAGAATTACCGAAAAGCCGTCAGAATCCCAGTACCCTACATCCCGTTTGAGACTTTGAATTACATAGTTAGGAGTTGTATCAAATGCGATGACGGCGATATAAAGATTTCGATCGTCGTAAGCGCAACGTACCTCCGTTTGTTGCGGGGCAGGTGCGCCATCACGGGGCCATTTGAGCCAAAAATCTTTGGCTACGGAAGCCGTTTGCCAGGTCGTTTCTGACAAGTCACCATCTACCTTAATTTCCCCCTCAACCTGCGCAATTTGAAGCTGGAATGCAGCCTGTTGTTCTTTTCGATCCAAGGTTTGATTGAAAGCAGGATAGGGTAGGAGTGGCAAAAAAAGGAGTAGGTAAGAATGACGCATCAAAAGTATTTTTAAACATTTTCTTTTAAAAAATCGAGGCAAAAATAAACAAAACGTCAGGGTAGTCTACATTTGTCCGACCAAACTTTTGATTCATGGACAACACGCTACTATTTCTGCTTGGAGGCATTTTGCTCATCGTCCTCGTCTTTTTGGCTATGCGCCAACAATCAGGAAACGCTGTTCAGTTCCCGGATAAGGAACAATTTGTGCCACGAGAACTACACGATGCTATCCTGGAAGATATAGAACGCTTGCGCTCAGAACTGAGCTCCAAGGAACGCGAAATCCGCGATGCACACGCCCAACTTGCCGCGCGAGAGCAACAATTGTATCATTTGGACGAGAATTTTAGAAACCAAAAAGCTGAGGTCGAACAGTTGCAGGTCAAGTTTAAAACAGAGTTTGAAAACATCGCTAACCGACTTTTGGAAGAAAAATCGATCCGATTTACCGCGCAAAACGCGCAGCAGTTGCAGACTGTGCTCACTCCTTTGCGGGAAAAAATAAAAGAGTTTGAGGAAAATGTAGATCGCAAGTTTTTGGAAGAAACCCGCGAAAAAACCAGCCTCAAAAAAGAATTGGAACAACTCACGCAGCTCAACCAACAGCTGAGCCAGGATGCACATAACCTCACCTCAGCGCTCAAGGGTCAAAATAAAATGCAAGGCGATTGGGGTGAGCTGCAACTCGAAACCCTGCTAGAAAAATCAGGCTTGCAAAAAGGGATTCACTTCCTTTCCCAAGCCACATTCAGGGATGAAGACGGCGCGGCCAAACGCCCCGATTTTATCATCCAACTTCCTGAAAACAAACAACTTATTGTAGATTCAAAAGTGTCGCTCACTGCTTTTGAACGCTACTTTAATGCTGCTGACTCAGTAGAGCGTGAGCAGCATTTGAAGGCCCACGTCAGTAGTATTCGCAGCCACGTGGACAACCTGAGTCGTACGAATTATCAGACCTTGTATTCCATCAATACGCCGGACTATATGCTGCTTTTTGTGCCGCTTGAAGGCGCCCTAAACGCAGCTTCTCAAGCAGATCCGCGACTGTTTACGGACGCATTGGAGCGCAACATTGTGATTGTGACGACCAGCAGTTTGTTGGCTACACTCCGTACCGTAGCACATCTTTGGAAACAAGAAAAACAAACGAAGTCAGTGCTCGAAATAGCCCGACAAAGTGGCTTGCTCTACGATAAATTTGTGGCCTTTGTCGAGGATCTGCGCAACGTTGGTGCTCGACTTGACAATGCACGCACGGCCTATGACGATGCTATGCATAAACTCACCAATGCGGGGCGCCCGGGAGACACCCTAATTGGCAAAGCCGAAAAAATCAAGGAGTTAGGTGCTCGGGCAACCAAGTCGCTGCCAGCAGAATTGTTGCCAGAGGAGGAGTAAAATGGGGACAAAAAAATGAGCCATCCCGAATTTATCCTTGGACGTCTCAAAGCGGTTTTGATTGACGAATGCAGATTACAGGATTGTTGATTTTTGAACTAATGGCAGGGGCACGAAGTCTTTGATAGTTTGTTCAGATTATTTTGAGATGAGACTAGGCGCGACGAAGGATTGTAGCGGGCTCTCCATGACTGAGGTGCAACAAAGTATCAGTTCAAAAGAGTCGAACAAACCGTCAAAGACTTCGTGCCCCTGCCAATAGTGGCAGAGCGTATGATTTTTGAGGTACAGCACAGATAAAACCTATTGGAAAGTAGACGGTGCTTAGGCGGGCCATCAAAAATCAACAATCATGTAATATGCATTCGGCATTCAAAAAAAGAAAAATTCGGAATGATTCATGTTAAACCTGTGAAAATCAAAGGTTTAGAAGTGCGGGCAATTGCATTTTGGCTTAAATAAGCTGCAACTTTCCAGTACAATCATACCCACAGTGAGGAGGAAGAATGCGATGCGCCACCAGTTGAAATTTAATTTTTTCATAGCAAAGAATTTAATTTATTAATGGGCAAATGTACCCGAAAGGTTTTGAAACCAACTGTTTTTTAACACAGCACCGCCTATTTCCCTGTTGCACCCATTGCCCGTTCAAGCCCGAGGGTGACGAACGTTTTGATTACCGCTTCGGCTTTTTCAAGTATTCTTGGAAGTTCAGCTTTTTCGTCTTCAATCCATTTGCCCAGCACAAAATTTACTTGCTTGCCTTTAGAAAAACTGCTGCCTATCCCTATACGTAGGCGCGGGTAAGCATCTGTAGCAAGTACCTCCTGAATGCTTTTCAGACCATTGTGACCACCATCTGAGCCTTTGGCGCGTAAACGCTGCTTGCCAAATTCCAGGTTTAAATCATCTAGTATGGTGAGGCTGTTTTCTACCAAAATCTTTTCTTTTTGCAGCCAATACCGAATGGCTTTGCCACTTAAATTCATGTAAGTATTTGGCTTTAAGAGGATTAAGGTTCGGCCTTTAAATTTCACCTCTGCAAGGTCGCCATGATGGTTTCCCTTCCACTCGCCTTCAAGGCTTTTGCAGATAAAATCTACTACTTCAAAGCCGACATTATGCCGCGTGCCGTCGTATTCATAACCGATATTGCCAAGCCCGGTAATTAGATATTTCATCGTTATATCGTTGTTTTGACTGTTGGTTGTTTGGTGCGCAAAAGTAGTGTAACATGCTCTAATTCAAAAGGCAACCTTTCTCGATAAAAATACGTCTTAGCGCACATGAGAAAAAGGGTTCATCAGACATCATTTATTATTTTACTCGCACTACTCGGCCTTTCTTGCAACAAGGACGATGGCTTGGCACCTGGTTTTGACATGGTGTTTCAGCGTGAATTTAGCCTCCCGGCAGGGATTGGAATATTTGATGTGCATCATTTTCAGCTTAAAAACATACCCTCCAACTGGGATCAATATCTTGACCAACATAATAGAACGGCTGAAGACATTTTGGGTGTAGTCACCGCCGAGGCAAGTATTGGCGGCATTTTTGGTGATGCAGACCTCGGGTTAGTGGAAAGAATTTCAATTCGAATTTTTAAAGAATCTAACCCAAATGATTATGTTGAGGTCGCTTATCGAGACCCGGCTCCTTTTGATTCGGGTAATGTGCTTCCGCTAATTCCTTCCCTTGCTGATTCCAAACGATTTTTCATAGAACCTCGGTTTTCCGTTGATGTAGTCATTTGGCTGCGCCAAACGACTCAAGACCAAAGTGATTTGCGTTTAAATTTGACCATGCGAGCCACTTTTTAGAAGTCATTTTGTCAGAAAGCCTCCCCTTTTCATCGAAAAATTCTGTGCGCATAGAAAGTGTTATGAAAGTTTGTGTTCTAAATTGAATAGCGCACAACGCATGAAAAACTTCTCCTTTTTATCCTCCCGTTCCTTTTTTGATGTTTTGATAAGCGATTTTTGGATCAAGATGAGTCTTCTACTCTTTTTTTCCACCTTTTCGGGCTCGCTTTTTGCCCAAAAAAATACCATTCAAGGGCGTGTGCTTGATAAATCGAAAGATCCGCTCGTAGGGGCCAATATCTTCCTGCTCGATACTTATGACGGGGCTACTTCTGACGTCAACGGTAATTTTAAATTTGAAACCGATGAGACTGGGTCACAGGTTTTGCTGGTCAAATACCTGGGCTATGATTCTGTCATGCAACAGGTTACCTTGAACGGTGGCGTATTCGATTTCAACCCGGTGATGCGCGAAAGCTTCAATGAACTAAAAGTAGTCGTTATCAGCGCAGGGTCTTTTGAGGCCAGCGACGAACGTAAGGTAACGGTACTAAAACCCCTCGATATTGTGACTACAGCCTCGGCCGGGGGCGATACTTATGGTGCTTTGAAGACATTGCCGGGGACACAGGTGTCTTCTGGCGACCAAGAGGGACTTTTTGTTCGGGGGGGAAGTGGTACGGAAGCTCCCACATTTATTGATGGAATGCTGGTGCGTACACCTTTTACCGCAAGCACCCCTGATTTCGCAGCTCGAGGTCGATTTAGCCCTTTTTTGTTTAAAGGCACGGTATTCAGCACAGGCGGTTATTCAGCGCAGTACGGACAAGGGATGTCGTCTGCCTTGATTTTGGATACGCAGGATTTGCCTGATCGTTCATCTGGCACCCTTGCAGTGTCTTGCGTTGGTTTGGGTTTTGGACGGCAAAAACTTTGGAAAGACAAGGGCCGATCGGTGGGTGGAAGCATCAATTATACTAATCTTGGGCCCTATTTTTCTCTGGTAAAACAAACCCCAAATTTTACCCATAAACCCGAATATGTAGGCACAGAAGGCTTTTTTCGTCAAAAAACCGCCAAAAATGGCCTCCTGAAATTTTATGGGTATTACAATGCTGGAAGGGTAGGGTTCAACACAAATGCTCCAGGTGGCCAGACCTTTGGTTTTGATGTTAAAAATGCAAATGCTTACACCAATCTTAGCTGGGTAGGCTTTCTAAACGAGCATTGGAAACTAAACCTGGGCTCCTCCTTTTCTCACGACCGGAATGACATTTCTACCTCCTACAATGCAGGGTTTCTGAACCCGGATACCTTCAAGATCAAGAATTCGCTAACACAGGTTAGGGCTGTTGCTACGCGATTTTATGGTCGATTGACTACCCTGCGCTTTGGCGGAGAATTCCAATATGCCACGGATGATTTCAAGAATGCACGTTTTGGCGGGAGCGAACTCCAGGATCACTATGGGGCCATGTTCGCAGAATCAGACCTATATATTACCACGAAATTAGTAGCAAGGGTGGGTTTGCGCAGTGAGCGTTCCAGCCTCTTAGACCAGGCAAAGTTTTCGCCAAGGCTTTCTTTCGCGTATAAATTAAACGATGCGGCTCAAGTCTCCTTCGCCTGGGGGCATTTTTATCAAAAGGGAGACAGTTTGTTGCGCTGGCAAAGTCAATTTGACGGGGGGATTCCTGGATTCCAGCGCGCAGCGCACTACATCGTTAACTATCAATACGTTAAAAATGATCGAACCCTTCGTTTGGAAGGTTTTTACAAAAAATACGACGACCTTATCACTACCCGTACCGCACTTGCCAATGATGGGAAAGGGTATGCCCAAGGGCTTGAGCTGTTTTATCGGGACAAAAAAACGTTCAAGGGCGTAGATTACTGGATATCTTACTCCTGGCTGGATACGAAACGGCAATTCCAATGGTATCCATCAGAAGTTCAGCCTACCTTTGCGGCCAATCATGTAGGCACTTTAGTGGTGAAAAAGTACTTCGCTAAATTTAGAACAAGCATGGGTTTAGCTTACAATTATGCAACAGGCCGACCATACTTTAACCCTAACCGCCTCCCCAGTGAATTTTTAGAAGACCGAACTCCGGCGTACCAAAATCTGAGTGTTAATGCCAGTTACCTTACCTCTGTTCGCAAAGCTTTTGCTGTATTCGTGTTGGGTGTGACCAATGTACTCAATCAGGAGCAGGTTTTTGGCTACCGCTATTCGCCAGATGGGATGATGCGTTCGGCTATTTCTCCTGCGGCATCCCGATTCATTTTTGTCGGGGCATTTTTTAGCTGGGGTACAGATCGACGGCAAGAAGTATTGGACAACCAGAATTAAGCTGGGGATTTGATTATTTGGGGATTTGGTTATTTGTTATGCCAGAGTTTGGTATTCGTTTTTAAGTAATTAAAACTTTCAAAGGGTACATATTTCTTTAGAAAATTAACCTGTCTGAATATTATTCAGCAACGTTTTCCGTAAGTTGTCATGTCGTAGCGAAGCGGAGACATGACAACTCGGGAGTGTTCAGAAATCTGTGTCAGCTTCTGGTTACGCCCCCTACAAGGCATGTCGTTGGCTTAACACATTTATCATTCCCGATGAAATATCGGGACAGGCATTGTAACCGCTCGTTTTAACGAGCGGCCAAGAATGACCCATCAATCACATCTTTCTTCTTTGCAGAACATCGACATCTATAAAGCATTGGAGATGTTGATGTTCTGCAAAGAAGAAAGATGTGATTGGTTACCAGTCTTAGTCCCCCGACTAAAGTTCGGGGGTTTCAAAATGCTAGATGTTACACTGGTTTTTTCTTAAGTCACCGACATTGCCCTACAAGGGTAGGGAGCGTAACTAGAAGCTGACACAGATTTCTGAACAATCCCGACAACTCACGATCTTCATCATTATTCCACTCCTGCACAACAACCGAATAGCCACTAAAGAGAATGTGTACCCTTTGTAAATTAGAACAAATACCAAGCTCTGGCACAACAAATAACCAAATCCCCAAATCCCCAAATCCCCAAATAACCACACAAATCAAATTTAGATCATGAAAAAATTACTTTCCATCACAGCAATCTGCCTCTTCACCTTTGCAGTGCAGGCACAAACCGCCAGCGAAAAATACGTAAAAGCCATGGAAAAGGCTATTTCCGGCTTAGATTCATTGAAAACATCGGAGCAATGGTTGACGGCTTCTAACAACTTTGAGCGAATTGCTCAAAAAGAAACCAAAGAATGGTTGCCCCCATATTATGTGGCGTTTTGTCAAACCATGGCGTTCAATCTGAGCCAAGACAAAACCATGTATGAACTCTTTGTCAAACGTGCCGATGAATTTGTCGCCAAGGCTGATGCCTTGAATCCTGACAATTCTGAAATTTATGTGCTAAAAAGCATGATTTCCGGACTTTACATTCGCATTAATCCGATGGTAAATGGTCAAAAATATGGGCCTTTGGCCGGAATGCAACTTGAAAAAGCCAAAAAAATAGATCCTGAAAACCCCCGTGCTTATATGCAAGAAGGGGCAATCTTGATTTTTACCCCAGCACAATGGGGTGGGGACAAAGCCAAGGGCAAGGCAACGCTCGAAATGACCGCGGTCAAATATGAAGCTTTCAAGCCTGTTTCAAGCATACATCCTAACTGGGGCAAAAAGACCAACGATATGTTTCTGGAAATGGCAAATAAGTAAGGAGCGACTTTCAAGCATTGTCTACTTTTGTCGCGAAACATCTCACATTTTTAAATATGGAAGTCCTAACCGTGCCAACATCCATCGCTGTCAATCAAACCTCATCAGATACATTCCCGATTAATGGGACTGATCACCTCGAATTTTACGTCGGCAATGCCAAGCAGAGCGCGATGTATTATCAAGCTGCACTTGGCTTTAAAGTGGTGGCTTATGCTGGCCCGGAAACGGGTGTTCGCGATCGAGTGAGCTATGTACTGCAACAAGAGAAAGTCAGAATCGTACTCACCTCATCGTTATTTTCTGGCACTGAAATCGCCGAACACGTTGCCAAACACGGGGATGGGGTTAAAGTGCTGGCACTTTGGGTAGATGATGCCACAACGGCTTTTGAAACCGCTATTTCACGAGGTGCAGCAGTAGCTTTTGAGCCCAAAACCTTGCGCGACGAGCATGGGGAAGTGGTATTGGCCGCAATCAAAACCTATGGCGATACCATCCATACCTTAGTGGAGCGAAAAAACTATAAAGGCATTTTTATGCCGGGTTATGCGCCACGGGAAAACGCATATCCTTCTAAATCAATTGGTTTAAAATATGTGGATCACTGTGTAGGCAATGTCGAACTGGGCGGCATGAATAAATGGGTGAAGTTTTACCAAGATGTAATGGGCTTCAAACTCCTGATTACTTTTGACGACAAAGACATTTCTACAGAATACACTGCGCTCATGTCGAAAGTGGTAAGTAATGGCAATGGGTATATCAAATTCCCGATCAATGAACCTGCAAAAGGGCTGAAAAAAAGCCAGATCGAAGAGTATCTCGATTTTTATCAGGGTGCTGGTGTGCAACACATTGCCGTTGCGACGGATGATATTATGCAGACCGTGGGGCAAATGCGTGCCAACGGCGTAGAATTCCTCTATGTTCCAGACGTTTATTATGATGATTTGCTCGATCGCGTGGGTAATATTGACGAAAGCATCGAGGATTTAAAATCGATGAACATTCTCGTTGACCGGGATGAAGATGGCTACCTGCTTCAGATTTTTACCAAACCTATTCAGGATCGCCCAACGGTTTTTTTCGAGATAATTCAACGCTGTGGCGCAAAATCCTTTGGAAAGGGCAATTTCAAGGCGCTTTTTGAGGCGATTGAGCGGGAACAGGAATTGAGAGGGACGCTGTAATGCTCGTGGATTTTTAAAACACTAAA
The DNA here is from genome assembly GCA_038327555.1 of Chitinophagales bacterium. Classification (GTDB taxonomy): domain Bacteria; phylum Bacteroidota; class Bacteroidia; order Chitinophagales; family Saprospiraceae; genus M3007. The sequence continues at coordinate 153 of JBBQLD010000101.1, read as the reverse complement.
ACACTAAGGGATTAAGCGTCACTAAGGTTTACTTGCTTAGTGTCTCTTAGTCCCTTAGTGTTTTAAATTTTTTGAAACACTAAGGGACTAAGCGTCACTAAGGTTTACTTGCTTAGTGTCTCTTAGTCCCTTAGTGTTTTAAATTTTTTGAAA
>JBBQLD010000100.1:0-11837 GCA_038327555.1 Chitinophagales bacterium | reverse complement strand
AATGAAGCTAACTTGACTTATTATTTATGCTCCTCCACCTTAGCCACGACTTCGACTCCATCGTCCATGCCCCACCCACCCAACTGCGCGAGGGTGAATACTATTTTGGCCCGTCCAAACTGTTGTTTTGGCTGGAAGCTCAGCTCGGCCTGAATGGCTACCGAAACAACACGGCCTATTTACGGATAGAATTATACCGGCAGGCGCTCGGCCAGCAGCTCCTGGAAGCAGCATCGAGGCCCCTGTTTTTTGAAACCTCCTTTGCTGCCGACCGCTTTGCTACCGCGGAAGCACTGCTTTCCTGGCGTGATGAGCTCTTGCTTGCAGGTTGGGATTTTACCTGGTCTGAGGCATTACCTCCACGCCTACAGGCATTGGCTTGGGTGGAGGTGTTTTTTCAAAAAAAGCTTCAGGATCCAGCATTAGGCGTTCAGGCAGCAGGTTTCGCTGACCGATACGCGCAAGTGTTGGAAGCACTGAAAACACGAGCTATATCTCTGGACAAGGTTCAGCTTTACGAACCAGTGCATTTACAAACGCCTCTAATTCAGCAGGTTTTGAAAGTTTTTCAGCAACAAAATATCGAAATCGAGACGCTAGAAATCCGTGGTGTCGCAAGTGTAGAAACCCGATTAGGTAAGTTGCAGAATGGGATTAAAGGCGGAAAACGTGAAAATTTGACCCATGTAGTTTCGGATGAAGCCGTACCAAGTTTAGCCATACTCCATACCCGTAGAGATTCTGATGCCGCGACATTTTTGGCCCAAATGCTTCGCGAAAACCCCGAGTTCCGCCCCTCGTTTTTGATCCCTGAAATGAATTTGTTGCTGGAGCAAAACCTTGTAAATGAAGGCTTTGCTCCAATGGGCGTGCTTTCGGCGTCACTTGCACGACCCTCTTTGCAAGTACTCAAACTCGCCCCGGCATTTTTGTGGGAACCTGTGGATGTGTTCAAAATTATGGAGTTTGTCACCCTTCCACTCAAGCCTCTGGAATCTGGGCTGGCACTGGAAATAGCTCGGGTACTCGCTGAAAAACCGGGCTTGTTCAGTGATACCTGGTTTGCCGCCGTGTTTGGATATTTGGAAAAAGCTGAGGTCTCGGCTGAAGCCCGCAAACAATACGATTTTTGGTTCGACCGCCGTCGCTATCCGGCCGATGCCACTGCCCCCAAGAGAGATGCCGTAGTACTTTACAGTTATTTGCAAGAATGGGCACTGGCATTTTATGAGGAATCTGGCAGCAACAATCCCTCCCTGTTGGTGCTGGCAGAACAAGCCCGACGTATCCGCGAATTGTTGGAAACTTTGCCCGAGCAGCGCATTGGGTTCCTCGAACTGGAGCGCATCGTCCGCACCATTTATGCGCCCTCGCCCATGCAACTCGCCCCAGCTGAAGTAGGAAGTTTTGACTACGTACATCAGCCAGGCGCCTTTGCAGCACCCGTGAAAGATCTAATCTGGTGGAATTGTGTGTTTGAAAACGTTACTCCACCACCCGATAAATGGCAAAAAGAAGAACGTTTGTTTCTTGAAAGTCAAGGAATTGTACTCGAAACACCACGCCAACAAAGCCAGCGAAAGCAACTGTTGCAAATGCGGCCAATCCTGCAAACTTCGAGTAGGCTCCTGCTTGTCATCCCCGAACAGGTGGACGGCGCAGAAGCGGTTCCGCCGCTTTTACTTAGTGATATTGAAGCGATTTTTGGCGCGGAAATCAAGTCATTCACCTTCCATTTGGAACGAGAAAATGACCGTGTTCAGTTTGCCAAATGGCTGAAAATTCCCAGCCAGGAAAGTGTTTCTACCCGTACGGCTACCCGCCCAAAGCCGCAGATCAATCTTTCCAATCCAGCATTGCTTCAAGAAAGTGAATACGAAACACCAACCAACCTTGACAGCTTATTTTATTACCCTCACCGTTGGTTTTTTCGTCAAAAACTTCGACTCTACCGTTCGAGTTTGCTCAGTGTAACGGGTGATAATACCCTGCTAGGTAGCCTTGCACACCGCTTTTTCGAGAAATTACTCAAAGAAGACCTTAGGGGGCTTGATCGCCGGGCATTGAACGATTGGATAGACCAAGAAGCCAGCACTTTGCTTCCTCGGGAAGGGGCAACGTTGCTACTGTATGGCCGCGAACCTGATCGAATGGCTTTTCTCAACAAAGTAAAAAATGCGGCTTGGAATCTGATTTCGTTACTTCGATCTAACGGCTGGGAAGTAGAAAATACGGAGATGGAACTGGAAGGTCATTTTATAGGAATGCCCGTGCGTGGCAAGGCTGATCTGCTACTTCGTCGCGGCGAAGAACAAGCTATTATTGACCTGAAATGGAGCGGAGCAAAACACCGTAAAGAACTGATTCAGAATGGTGAAGACCTGCAATTGGTGCTTTATGCCCATCTCTTACCGCCTCCAGAGCAATGGCCGCATACCGCATATTTCATTTTGGATGAAGGTAAAATGGTGGCGCGCGACGCAATTGCATTCAGGGAAGCAGTAGTAGCTGGACGAGGTGGCGAGGACCATATTGGCGCTTGTACATCCATTTTTGAAAAAATGGAAAAAACGTATGTCTGGCGTTTGGAGCAAATCAGAAAAGGGCAAATTGAACTTCGTACCGCACGTACTGCACTCGAATTGGAAGCTATGTATGAGGGGCAATTATTCGAACTTCTGGAAATGAAAAACGAAGACGCTCGCTGGGATGATTATCGAACCTTGCTTGGGTAGAAGACCAATATCCAAAGTCTCTCTACCTTTGCGCCATGGCAAAAATCTGGGCAATATACGCCGCCGCACTTTTTCTGATTTTGATGACGCTGAGTCTTCCAATTGTAGGAATAAACATGGCGATCACACCTGGCAAACGAGCTTTGCGCAACAACATTTATTACCTGCACCACATCTTCACGCCAATATTCTTGACCCTGGTAGGCATTCGCCTGAAAGTTGAAGGGGGCGAACGGCTAAATCCAAAGCAGAGTTATGTCATTGTAGGCAACCACAGCTCTTCCCTCGATTTTATCGTGAATGGCCACGCGTTTCCAGGTATTTTTCGTTTTTTGGCTAAACAGGAACTTTTAAAAATCCCTGTTTTTGGGTTGATTGTCAGGAAGATGTGCCTCATTGTGGATCGCAGTAGCGCAATGAGCCGCGCCCGCAGTGTAGTGGCACTAAAGCAACAACTGGCAGAGGGCTGGAGCATTTTCATCTACCCGGAAGGAAGCCGAAATGACAGCGATCAACCGCTTGCTCCGTTTTTTGATGGAGCCTTCCGAATCGCAATTCAAACCGGAGCTCCTGTGGCGGTACAAACCATTGTAAATATCCGCCAAATTACGGCCAATGGGTCAGGTCTTTGTCCCGGAACGGTGCGCATTGTTTGGGAAGAACCGATTTCCACAGCTGGACTGGGCACCGAGGATATCAACATATTGAAAGAGAAAGCAGAATCATTAATGAGGTCTCGGTTAGGTTTTGTGCAATAGCCTACATAGTCCGCTTCAACTGCAAATCCTTCACCCGGCGCAACACAAGCGGCACTTGTTCTATTTCCACCGAATCATTGTCAAGCCCAAACCAGTTTTGTGGCGAAGCGGTGATACTCTTAACAGCAAGATAAATACGCATAACGGCCTGCTCCAACAATGGAAGGTCGTTTTCGTGCGACAAGAATTCTTGGATTAATATAAATTTGAAATCGCCTGTGGCAATTTCGCCGTGACCAATATGGTATCGGGAGCGGATGTTCAGTTCGTCGTTTTCCATGAGATCTTCTACCACTTTCCTCAAAAATAGGTTCATCCGTTGTTCTACCCGGAAGCCAAGTCGGAAGTTCACTTTATACACGTCGTCACGAGCAATCGTATTCACTTTGTATTCCATGGTGTAGGGCTCATCGGTTGTTTCTAGGTGTATAAACCAGTAGATATCAGCTCGTTTTGGCTGTGTCTGAAGGATAGAGTAAAGGATTTTTTCCTCTACCTTTTTGGGCGATTTGGTGCTGCTAAGGAACACAAGATTGGTCGCACACTTTGGGATGTCATGGTCGCTGCCCAGCAAAATGAGCTGGTCAATGTAGTCGTTGATCTTGACGTTTTGTATGTATCGGTTTTTGATCTTTTTGGCTTGTACCCAGACGAACATAAGGAAAAATAAAACAGAGGCGATCAGTACAGTGATGAAACCACCATCTTTGAATTTCAATAAATTGGCCGCAAAAAACGCCCCTTCAAAACACAAATACCAGATTAGGAATGCCCAAACGTATACGGACTTAACTCGGTTGAGTACAAAGAAATTGGAGAGCAAAATCGTGGACATGAGCATGGTGAGTGTCACCGATAGTCCGTAGGCAGCCTCCATGTATTTGCTCTCCTTAAAATAGGCGGTGACAAAAACACAACCCGCCCATAGTAGGGTGTTTACTGCCGGCACATACAGTTGGCCTTTCATCTGGGTAGGAAAAATCACGGTTAATTTTGGCAATAAATCCAGTCGAATTGCCTCACTTACCAGCGTAAAAGAACCTGAAATCATAGCCTGGCTGGCAATAATTGCCGCCAGGGTGGCAATAGCTATACCTATGGGCAAAAAGAAATCAGGCATTACCCCATAAAACGGATTTACATGCTGGGCCTCTAGTTTATCCCCTACCATAGCCAAATAAGTTGGCAGCTTTTTCCCTTCGAATTGCAGACACCACGTCGCCTGGCCCAAATAGTTGAGTACTAGACAGGACTTGACAAATATCCAACTGATTCGAATATTCTGTTTTCCGCAATGGCCCAGATCTGCATACAAAGCCTCTGCTCCAGTGGTGCAAAGGAAAACGGCCCCCATCAGCACCAATACATGCGGATGGTGCATGAGGATTTTTACAGCATAAATGGGGCTTAAAGCCTGCAAAACAGTCCAGTCATGCGATAAAGAGATTCCTCCCAATATTCCAAGCATAGAAAACCAGACTAGCATAACGGGGCCGAAAAATTTTCCTACAGCGACCGTTCCAAACTGTTGGAATGTAAAAATCAAGGTGATAATGCCGATTGTAATTAGCACCGTCGGCAGATGCATATTTTGCAATGCAGGCACTGATGCCAAACTCTCAATGGCCGCCGAAACTGTAATCGGTGGCGTGATCATGCCTTCGGACAAAACGGCGCAGCCACCAATCATAGCAGGGAATAAAAGCCACTTTTGGCGTCGACGTACCAAGGTGTAGAGGGAAAAAATACCCCCTTCGCCCTTGTTATCCGCGCGGAGTACCAGACCAATATATTTAAAGGAAGTTTGAATCGTAAGCGTCCAAAAGACAAGCGATACCGCCCCTAAAATGGTCTCTCGATTAATTAGTCCATCACCTACTATAGACTTCATCACATACAAAGGAGAGGTTCCTATGTCGCCATAAATAATACCTAGCGTAATGACCAGTCCAGCTGCTGTGAGCTTGTGATGGTAGTTTTGATCGCCTTTGGAGGCCATTTTGGAGTTATTTGTTGGTCAGAACCAGGTATTCCCAGGGTTTTAAATTTAACTGCATATCTTTAGTAAGCTGCACAGTACTTGCACCAAAAACACTTAAGTACACGCCCGATACTACTTCGTCATTGGGGTGAAGTGTGACAGCGCATGGCTTTTTGCTGAGATTTAATACGACCACTAGTCGGTCTCCGTTCTTTTCCCGGGTGAATGCATATACTTCATCGTCATGGTCGGTTTCAATTTTTTCAATGCTGCCCCCATTTGAACCAGCCCATAGTGCGCTGTTGTTGTGTCGTAAGTCGCAGAGCTTTTGGAAAAAAGGCGTTTTGTCAAAATTTTTCCATTGAATCGGATCTTTAGAGAAAAATGCCAGACGTTGAGCAAGTCCATCTTCCTGACCATTGTATAACATAGGCATCCCTTGCCAAGTGAAGGCCAAAACATTGAAGACATCGGCTGCATCACCATACAATTCGGTTTCCGTCCCGTTCCATGAATTTTCGTCGTGGTTTTGGGTAAAATGCAGTTGAGCATACCCTGATGGATAAAATCCGTTCAAAAATCGGAGTAAAGTGTCAAGTGATTGAGCATTTTGCTTTCCATCAGCAATGTCTTTGGTCACGTCTTTCCATTTCCAGGCATAATTGGCGTTGAAACAGGAACGAAAATGCCCCGGCTCATCCTGCCATTCTGCCAGCATAAACACTTGTTTTATCGAGTCAAGCGCAGGTCGAGCTTCCGCCCAGAAATCATTGGGTACAAGCCCTGCCATATCTACCCGAAAACCATCTATATCGCATGTTTTGAGCCAATATTGCATGGCGCCAATCATGGCACGGCGGGTGGCGGGGTTTGCGTAGTCCAAATCGCACACATCGCTCCAGTCAGGAATAGGCTGGCCGTGTTCATTGAGCGGTACAGTAAAGTCGCCGTTGTACTTTGTGAAATATTCAGGATGCACCTTTTTCCATTCTGAATCCCAGGACGTATGGTTGGGCACCCAATCCAGAATAACTTTCATTCCCAACGCATGGGCCTCGGTAACAAGGTTTTTAAAATCAGCCTCCGTGCCAAAATCCGGATTTACGGCCAAATAATCTCGCACGGAATATGGACTACCCTGATCGCCAGCCTTCAATTTTCGACGTTCCAAACCAATCGGGTGTATCGGCATAATCCACACCACATCAATCCCCAAATCACGCAGTCTTGGCAGGCCAGCCAGAACCCCCGCAAAATTGCCAGAAGGCGAGAATTGACGCACATTGCACTCATAGAGTACGGAGCTCCGAACCCATTCAGGCTCAGGTATCGTCTTGGCATTATCGGTTGAAGGCGTTTGCACGGCAGGTGTGGAATTATTTTGGCAGGCTGACAACCAAAGGGCTGCAAAAACGAAAAATTGTAGTTTTTTCATAGTCAAACGGTGAATAGTACACGGTAGGTTTTATTTGGCTTGCTGTACTTACTTCCCGTTTTGCTGCCTTACATTATCTAGTAAATCGTCGTCTAAAAGTCCACGCTTTTTGGCGGTTTCGCCATAACCATGGAGTTGTATCGGTTTTTGTTTTTTCCGCATCCTGATGTTTAAGAACTCAACAAAAAGCGAAAAGAAAATAGCAAAGTACAGATATCCCTTTGGCACAGATCCTTCTGTAAAATGCCCCAGGTGTGCTGCTTCTGCAATCAATGAAAATCCGATAAGAATGAGAAAGGAGAGTCCAAGCATTTGCACGGTGGGGTGCTCATTCACAAACTTACTTACCGGGCCTGAAAATATCATCATCACCGCCACAGAAGCAACGATTGCGATAATCATAATAACAAGGCTATTGGAAAGGCCCACGGCAGTCAGAATGGAATCAAAAGAGAAAACCACGTTGATGAGCGCGATTTGCATTATAACTGCATTAAGCGCAGCCTTGCCTTTTTTTACCGTTGGATCATCATCTTCTTGAGGACTTTCTAGTTTGTGGTGAATCTCATTGGTCGCTTTATAAAGCAGAAATATCCCGCCAATCAGCAGTATTACCCCCTGTCCAGTAAGGCCACCCTTAAGCCCCAAGAAATCGACATGAAACAAGGGCGCATCCATCCCCATAATCCAGGTAATGCCAAAGAGCAAAATTATTCTTAATCCCATGGCCAGGATCAAGCCAATGTTCCGGGCTTTAGGTTGCTCATGTTCAGGGAGTTTAGCGGAGACAATACTCAGGAAAATAATATTATCGACACCCAGTACGATTTCTAAAAACGTGAGGGTCAGCAGGCTTACCCAGACTTCCCCGGAGGCAAAATCTGGCATGGTCATGAGAAACATTTGCAAAACAGGTTTGATTTGTACAAAATTCTGGCGCAAGGATACGGCGTTTGCCGGAATCGTTCGCTTCGCGACAATTTATACATTTGGAAAAGTGAAAAGTAGTAGCTTTGAAGGTATGCATATATCTTTGTGGCATTAACAAACTCAATCTCTACTTTAGTCATGAAAAAAATTACCACCTTCCTGATTTGCCTCTTTCTGGCATCCTTGCTTTCTGCTCAAGAAAGCACCAAAAAATATGTGCTTATCGAGCATTTTACGAATTCAAACTGCGGCTCCTGTGCAGGTAGGAATCCAGCTTTTTTTTCGCTGATTCAGCAAGCGCAGTACGCAGATGATGTCCATCATATTGCGGTGCACCCCATGTTTCCTTACTCACAATGTGTTTTTTATCAAGCAAACACGGTGGAAAATACGGCCTGGGTCTCGCTTTATCCGGTGCAGGGCACCCCGACCATCGTGCTGAATGGGGCTACTCAAAGCCCATCCAACCCGATACTTACAGCAGCTAAACTTCAGACCTATCTGGATCAGACTAGTCCACTTGCTTTGCAAGTAACCGAGGCTGGACCGAACAATGCGCGTACAGTTAATGTAAAGGCAAAGGCATTTGGAGATATTCCGACTGGCAACTACAAAATTTTTGTTGCAATTGTGGAAAAAACCATCAATCAGACTACCCCAAATGGGGAAAGTGTACACCACAATGTATTCCGCAAAATGCTGACCGCCGTTGCAGGTGATGCATTTACGGCTCCTCTAGCAGGCGAAACAACAGAGTTTAACTATACCTATAGTGTTCAAAACAATTGGAAGGCAGATGAAGTGTACGTTGTGGCTTTCGTGAAAGAAATCGCTACGAAAGCGGTGTTGAATAGTGGTACACGCTTCGATCCGGTGCTATCTGGCACTGCAGAGGCGATTCCAACCGCGATTCGCATTTCACCAAATCCAACAGTAGATTTTGCTTGGGTAGAATTAGCGGATGATGTAGCCCAGGCTGTTGAGGTATTCGCTACCAATGGGCAGCGCGTATCCTTCGCTTTTGAGCAACAGGGCAATGCGCTTTCGATTTCAACTGCTGCACTCGCACCGGGAATTTACTTCGTAAAAATTAAGGGTGAAAAAGGTAGCTATACTGGCAAGTTTGTAAAAGGATAGTACCAAGTTTGTCCATAAAAAAACGGACTGTTTACAGAAGTGTGGCACCTTTAAAATTGCCACACTATCGTAAACAGTCCGTTTTTTTTGCGGCCTGAAGTTTGCTTACGCTTCTTTTTCTTCTTCCTCTTCTTCGCTTGGCTCAGTTTCTTCAGTGCCTTCAGCAGCATCATCACCGTCTACTTCTTCTTGAATCTCAACTGTTTCTTCGACCTGTTCTGTAGCAACATGTCCTTCGTTTTCAATGGTTTCTGCGAGGTTTTCGAGCGATTCAAATTGTGCCATGACAGTCAAATTTAAGGTGAAAAGATGTGGGTGAATTATTTACATCACAAAATTCAACTACTACCATGAAGGGGTGATTAAGTGCGGATTAAGTTAATAAGAAGCTTTTACTGAACTGCGATTTTTTTCACGGAGCCTGAGCCACTCACACTAGTTTCTACACTGGGTGTGCCAGAATAAAAGACATCGCCAGAGCCTGAAATACTGGCATTCAAGCTGGTGGTTACATCTGCACTCACGGTACCTGAGCCTGAAATACTAACCTTCAAGGAATTAGTGCTCATATTCTTTGCTTTTACATCTCCGCTTCCAGAGATATCAGCGCTCATGTCATTGACTTTTCCACCCAATTCGATGGTGCCACTGCCGCCTATACTAGTCGATAGGGAGCCAAAATCCGATTGTATGGAGAAAATATCGCCAGAACCGGCTATACTCATCTTCATTTTTTCAGCTCGGATTGCATTTAGAACGCGCAAAGTGCCGCTCCCACTCACCTCGAATCGATCAAATGCAGGGGCAGTTACCCGGATTTTGATGCCGTCAGAATTGCGAAAATTTTCGTCGGTGTAGATGTGCAAGGCACCATTTTCTACAACCGTTTTCAAAAGCGGGAGAAGATTTTGCTGTGCGGATACTTCAATCGCGTAATTTTCGCCTACCGTAACTTCAACATCTGCCGAAACATCCAGCTCAATGCCATTAAATTCACTGGCAGTACGGGTTTCCGTCTGCATAGGCCCAGTGCCTGAAATGCCGCCAAAGTGTAAAAAATTACCGTTGCAGGAGCGTTTGCCAAGTACAAATACAGCCACTAAAACCATGAAAATAAGTAAGTTGCGCATAAGACAGAGATTTTTGTTTTGGAATGATACCAGATTTTTCTGGACTTTGTGCCGCAATCTAACATTGCATACCGCGTCAGACACGCACTAAATCTACGAGGTTGCGTATTCCTATCACAAATTTTTTTTGAAATGATACTTTGGCTTTTCTTGAACCTGTACTTTGCCTCTTCCTCGATTACTGCCCCTGCAGTTTTTTTAGAAGATTTGACAACTTTTACTCCTGCGAAGTCCCCGGTGGTAGAATGGTTAACCGAGCGCGACCATGACTTCCAACACTTGCGACAGGAACATCCAAAAACCTTTGTCTTTCGGTTCAAAAACATTGACGCCCAGCCGATTTTACTCCAAACCGTGCGTACCTCATGTGGTTGCACCGCAGCGATTTGGACGGACACGCCAATACTATCTGGAGAAACGGGTCAGATTGAAGTGGAATACGATGCGTACCAGCGGGGCGAATTCCGGAAGAAAATCAGGGTGTTTTTTGATCGGCAACGAAAGCCGGAAATCTTGTGGATCCACGGAGAAGTGGATTGAAGGATCATTTATTCAAAAAATGAAATACAGCTTCTTTATCTTAAGATTTACCATAAATCTCCCCTTTACAAGCCTTCAAAGTATTCATCATCAAGGCGGCAACAGTCATCAATCCAACTCCACCCGGAACTGGTGTGATGAAACTACACCGTGGCGCAACACTTTCAAAATCAACGTCTCCAGCGATCCGGGTGCCATTTTTTTTGCTGTCGTCTGGGATACGGTTGATGCCCACATCAATCACCACAGCACCTTCTTTTACCCAATCGCCTTTCACAAATTCCGGAATCCCTATTGCCGCAATTACAATATCTGCACGACGCACTTCAGCGGGCAAATCGGTGGTTCGGGAGTGCGTAAGCGTCACGGTGCAATCGCCAGGGTAGCCTTTACGAGAAAGTAGAATGCTGATGGGTGTGCCAACGATGTTACTACGCCCCAAAACCACACAGTGTTTCCCTGAAGTTTCAATGTTATACCGGCGTAAAATTTCCAGAATGCCCATTGGCGTAGCTGGAAGAAAGGAGGGGAGTCCTTGAGCCATGCGGCCAAAGTTGACTGGGTGAAAGCCATCTACGTCTTTTCTAGGGTCAATAGCGAGCGTAACTGCTTCTTCGTCAATGTGTTTAGGGAGTGGAAGCTGAACAATAAATCCGTCCACATCAGGATCATCGTTTAGTTGTTGGACAATAGCCAGCAACTCCTCCTGTGTAGTAGCTGCCTCACAACGGACCAGCGAACTTTTAAATCCCACGTGCTCACACGACCGAATTTTGGAGGAGACATACACTTGACTGGCGGGGTTTTCGCCCACAATAATTGCGGCCAAATGCGGAATTTTACCGCCTCTCATTTTAATCTGCTCTACTTCTTCAGCGAGCTCAGCTTTGATTTGGTCTGAAAGAAGTTTTCCGTCTAGGAGAGTCATAGTATGAAGTGATGAAGTGATGGAGTGATGGGGTGATGAGTGATAAAGTGATAAAGTGATGGAGTGATGGGGTGATGGAGTGATTGTCTCGTCCTGAAATAGGTTTACAGAAACAACCTACTTTAGGACATGTTAAACAAAACAAAAAATGGCAAACGTTACAGTGAGTGTTTCAAGCAGCAAGTTGTGTCAGAGATTTCAGCAGGAATGCTGAGCCGATCTGGGGCAGTTGAAAAGTATGGCGCGAGTTTGATGAGCATAGA
>JBBQLD010000099.1:0-11862 GCA_038327555.1 Chitinophagales bacterium | reverse complement strand
GGGGGGTATCCTCGCTTATCTCGATCAGGCTCAACCTGAATTGCAAGTTGATTAGATATTCTATCGATCTCAGCGCATCCTGACGATGTGGTGCAGCAGGCGGAACCTTGCTGCACCACACCACCGCTTAGTCCGGCAAATTAGGCTGCGGGGTATACCGCAGATAAGGTTTTACAATCTTCAGCCCTTTTGGGAATTTCTTGATTGCATCTTCGGTCGAAACCGCAGGTATCACGATAACATCCTCGCCTTGATTCCAATCTGCCGGGGTAGCTACGCTATATTGGGCGGTCAATTGCAAGGAATCAAGTACTCGGAGTACTTCATGAAAATTACGTCCGGTAGAGGCGGGATAAGTGATACTTAGTTTCAGTTTTTTGTCTGGCCCAATAATAAACAGAGAACGAACGGTGAAATTTTCTGACGCGTTGGGGTGGATCATGTCGTACAAAGTAGCCACATTGCGATCCGGATCAGCGATGATCGGAAAATCTACCGTGACATGCTGTGTCTCATTGATGTCTTTCACCCAACCGGCATGTCGATCCAGTGCATCCACACTCACCGCCAGCACTTTGGTATTTCGTTGATGGAATTCTTCTTGCAGCGCAGCGGTTCTACCCAGTTCGGTAGTGCACACCGGCGTGTAATCGGCAGGGTGTGAAAACAAAATGCCCCAGCCGTCGCCGAGATACTCATAGAAATCAATTTCGCCCACTGTAGTTTGGGCTTTAAAGTTGGGGGCGATGTCGCCTAAACAAATGCTCATGTGTTGAATATTTGAATGGTTAAAATGTAATTAATTGGACGTTACACCCGACGGTATTCTCGACGGTACTAATCGAATGGGCGAAACTAAAATACTCCTTATCTTGCCTCCGAGCGACCCAATATGCGATAACGGGCCGGCTTAAAACTGAATGCAAAGGTACAGTTTTGCATTAATCTACTAAATAAGTAGACTAATTTTTTTGTCCTAATTATGTTGTCTAAAAAAGCCCAATACGCGATTAAGGCACTAGAGTACCTGGCTGCTCGGTATGGCCAAGGCCCGGTTCTGATCAGTGAGATCGCTGAAAAAAAACAGATTCCAATAAAATTTCTGGAAAACATCCTGTTAGAGTTGAGGAATGCAGACATCCTCGAAAGTAAAAAAGGTAAAGGCGGCGGTTATGCATTGAAAGACCCGCCAGACCAGACTATTGTAGCCAACGTGCTTCGGGTCATAGACGGCCCCATAGCGATGTTGCCCTGTGTAAGCCTGTATTTTTACCAGCCTTGCGAAACCTGCGACCCAACCCATTGCCGCATAAAGGATCTTTTTATAGAAGCAAGAGATGCTGTGTTGAATGTATTGGAAAAAAAGACCTTATCGGATTTGTTGCCTTAATAAATATCCAGTAGTCTGCCAAGGCGTAGCATTATCTTTGTCGACAATTATTTAGATGAGAGCTCATTTTATCCTTTTGATCTATCTGCTAATGCCCTTTTTTTCTAGTGGTCAATCCACAGAAATCGATAGCATGAAGCAGTTGTTGCCCCATCAAACTGGCGCAGAGCGGCTCAATACCTTACTGAATCTTGCTTATCAGCTTTTCGATTTCAGTATCGATGATGCCCATCAATATGCCTTGAATGCACTTACAGAGGCTAGAAAAATCAACAATAGACCTGGAGAAAAACATGCCCTTAGCTTAATTGGAGAGTACTATCATAATATCAGTGATTCCAAAAAAGCCCGCGATTTTTTAAAGCAAGCAGATCAAATTAGCCTAAAAGAAGGTGGGAAGTTGTATACGGCCTATAACTATATTATTGAAGCAAATATTTATTTAGAGGAATCAAATAGAGACTCCGCTCAAATTTATTTCCAAAAGGCATTTAAACTCCTTGAAAAAGAGAATCACTACAAAATTAAGTATTATAGCTATTTCTGTTACACTAGTTATTTATTTGATCAGAATCAACTGGATGAAGCTGAAAAGATCCTGGAAGGTCTATATATAGATGCTTTAAAATACAATGCAATAGTAAATCAAGCTGAGTTACTTACTGAACTTGGGGCCATAGAGAATAAAAAAGATGAATATAAAAAGGCCTATGCCTATTTGATGCAGGCCGAGCCATTATTACCAAAAAACACTTATAGTTATCCGAAGTTTAACTTCCTCTACCATCTTGCCCATATTGAGTTTAACATGGGTAACAATCTTGCAGCCATTACTCACCTTAAGTCAGTTCTTTCTATTAAAGAAATAGAACAATATGAAGATATTAAGGCCGATATGACCGTGTTAGCTGGGAAAATATATTTGGAACGTGGCGAGTTACATCAAGCGCTCAAATGTTATCTTGATGGGGTGGCAATATTTGAGCGCCTAGGCATGCGGAGTAATTTAGGAAGGGCCTATAGTGATGTGGCATGGCTCTATTTTAAACAATTCAACGATGCAGAAACGGTCAATTTCGTAAACAAAGCCTTGGAAATCGGAATAGCTGTTCAAGATGATACTGGAATTGCACGTGCTCATTCTATTTTAGGTTCGCTCTATACAGCTCAGGGGAAATATGAAGAAGCTATCCGCGAACACCAATACGCATTGGCTATCCGAACACGATTGATGTCTCGATCTGAAATTTCCGATACTTATTATAACCTTGGTACGGTATACGAAAAAAGAGGTCAAATAGATCGTGCGCTATATTATGCCAATAAATGTATGGAAATAGATGAAGTATTGGGTAATACAGTTAATAAAGGAATGGTGTATAAAAAAATCGCCTCCTTATATATCTTAAAAGGGGATTATGAAATTGCTAAAACATTTTTACTTAAGGCGATGCAATTAGCAAATCAAACCGCTTCGACCGAATTAAGGCGAGATATAAACTTGTTATTTGCAGAATTAAATGAAAAAACGAACGATTTCAAATCCGCAAACCAATATTTACATCAAGCAATCGGCGCAAATGATAGTTTGTATAACCTTGCTAATGTGGAAAAAATTGCCGAAATAAGAGGCTTGTTTGATCTTGAAAATATTGAACTAAGAAGCAAGCAACGGGAACAGGCATTGGCATTGCAACGCGTCGAAATGGATAGTCAGCGCAACTATTATATAATGGTTATTATCATTTTATTTTTGGTAACCTGCCTATTACTAATTGGGGCGTTTTTATTCAATACCAGCCGAAAGAATAACCTTAAGTTGCGTGAAGAAATTGCAGAACGCAAAAAAGCGGAAGCTCAAATCCTTCAAAGTCAGGTACTGTTTGAAGGAGCTCAAACCATTGCTCAAGTGGGTAGTTGGGAATTCAGTTTGCCAAATTCGGAATTACATTGGTCTAAAGAAACGTATCGCATTTTTGAGTTAGAGCATCATGCTACTGAGGGATTGTATGATGCCTGGCGCCAGAAGTGTCATCCAGAAGATCTAAGCAAATTGGAAAATGCGATAGAAAATACCATTAAAACGGGGAAACATTTTTCAGTTGAGCACCGTGCACTATTCAATGACAGCAGGATAAAATATATCGCCTGCATTGGCGAAGTGGTCAAGAATGGCGATGGCCAAATTATTGGATTAAAAGGTACGGATCAAGATATTACCGCACACAAACAAGCTGAAATCGCTAAATCGGAGTTTTTGTCGAGTATGAGCCATGAGATTAGAACCCCAATTAATGGGGTAATCGGTATTGCAAACCTGCTTATGGATGAGAAGCTTAGTCCCACGCAACGTGAATATGTGGATACCCTAAAGTTTTCCGCGCAACATTTATCCAGCATTGTAACAGATATCCTTGACTTTTCAAAAATCGAATCAGGAAAACTTGTTTTTGAAAGCATTCCATTCAATTTGAATAAGGTAACTTTAAATGTATTCAGGCTTTTTGAAACCATCGCAAAAGAGAAATCTACAGCATTGATATTTGTTCCAGATCCTCGCATTAAAGATCTTTTATCTGGCGATTATGTCCGCCTAAGTCAGGTGCTATCCAACCTGTTATCAAATGCTATTAAATTCACAGAAAAAGGCACGGTAGAACTTGCCTATACATTGAAAGAAGAAACGGAAAGTGGTGTACGGGTAAATTTCAGCGTAAAAGACACCGGTGTCGGGATTTCTGCACGGCAACTCGGGCAAATATTTGAAAATTTCACCCAGGCAGATGTTAGCACTACCCGAAAATACGGCGGAACAGGTTTGGGTCTTACCATTAGTAAAAAACTAGTTGAACAACAAGGCGGAACAATTGCTGTAGAAAGTAGTTTGGGAGTAGGATCTGTTTTTTCAGTGGATATGTGGTATGATAAACACATCATTCAAACTCCCACAGGCGTCGTGGTAATGCTGCCAAGCCTCCACATGAATCTCCGCGGAATGAAGCTTTTAATCGCCGAAGATAACAACGTGAATGTGCTTGTACTAACCGCCGTTTTAAGGAAATGGGGGGCGAAATGTATGGTTGCAAAAGACGGCCAGGAGGCGATTGATTACATGAATAAAGATGATTTTGACGCGATTATCATGGATATCCAGATGCCTAATGTAGACGGGAAAGAAGCAACCCAAGTGATTAGACAAATAACCGATAATCGAAAGCGTAATATCCCCATTATTGCTTTTACCGCCGAGGCTTCACTCGAATCGCATGAAGATTATTTGAATTCCGGGTTTAATGATTCCTTGGCTAAGCCGTTTCAACCAGAGCGCCTGTATAGTATTTTAAAAAAATACCATGGCTTGAGTCAGTGAGAAAATCCCCAACCTATTCTCTAAACGGCACGCGTTAAAAAAAACAGACCTTTACAAATGATAAAGTTCAACTCTTCCGCAGCACTGCCCTATCATACTTATAATAGCCTGTTTTTAAGTCTACCCTTCGACGATATTGCGGAGACTGGTACGCTTCTGGCCTTATTTTCTCACCACTGTGAAACCGGATTCAAGCTGGGCAAAAGCCCGCAGGATATAGTGGAGTCATTTTGGAAAGAATATGTTGCTGAATTGGACGATAAAGCCAGGCATAAGCTGTTGCGCTATTTCATCCTATATATTGAACGCCAGGTTGTTTTATTTGATTCCGTAGAAGACTCCCTCTTCGAGCAAACCCACGAAATGAATGGCCCAGGCTCGATGAAATACCTCATTAACAGCCTGGATTCAGAAGTAGTGCGGGACGTGTTAAAAGAGAAAATCCGCCATTTCAGCCTTCGCATGGTTTTGACCGCCCACCCTACCCAATTCTACCCAGGCAAAGTGCTTGGTATCATCAACGACCTGGGCAAAGAAATTCATGATCATCAACTGGAAAATATCCGACTGTTGCTCATGCAATTAGGCCGAACGAGCCTCCTAAACCGCGAAAAACCAACCCCTTATGAAGAAGCAATCAGCTTGGGTTGGTACATGGAACACGTGTTTTATCATACCCTGCCGGATGTATTGTACCGAATACTGGGTGAATTGGGCGAAGACGTTGTCACTTTTGAAAACCCACGCTTACTCGCGCTCGGTTTTTGGCCTGGTGGCGATCGCGATGGCAATCCGTTTGTAACAGCCGATACCACCCGCATGGTAGCTGACCAACTGCGAAATGCCGTGTTGCGTGGCTATTACCGAGATATCAAACAATTGAAACGCCGCCTTACTTTCGGAGGCGTGGAAGAGATCATCGCTGGTGCCGAGGTGAAACTTTACAACACACTCTATCAGCCAGAAAGTAAGGCCGGTTATGCGCGTTGCCAGGATTTGCTAGACGAATTAATACTGGCCCGAACAAAACTCGTCCTAGACCACCAGTCGCTTTTTCAAGAAGACTTAGATCGTTTTATCTTAAAAATCAGGGTGTTCGGGTTTCATTTCGCCAGTCTGGATGTACGTCAGGATAGCCGAAAACACAGCGAAGTATGGAGGGCCGTCATGCAAAACTGGGATGAAAAACCACATGGTTACAATGCGGAGGAGTTCTTACAGGCAGATGAAAATACTCAAATTAATCGCTTGCTGAGTACAAACTATGCTTTGGACGAAAACGATTATTCCGATCCTTTTGTCAAAGAAACCATTCGTTCCTTCATCGCCATTCGCGACATTCAGCAGAAAAACGGCGAACTCGGCAGTCACCGCTATATCATTTCCAACTGCCAAAGCGCGCTCAATGTTGCCGAAGTGCTAGCCTTAGCCAATTTGACCTGGGAAGAAAGCCCATCGCTCGACATCGTGCCGTTATTTGAAACCATTGACGACCTTGCCAAATGCGGAGAAATCATGCGGCAGCTTTACACCAACACCCACTATGCAGCGCACCTCGCCAGCCGCAACCAGACCCAACACATCATGCTCGGCTTTTCTGACGGCACCAAGGATGGCGGATATCTGCGCGCCAACTGGAGCATCTACCGCGCCAAAGAAGAACTTACCCGCGTCAGCCGCGAACTCGGCATCTCGGTAATTTTCTTTGATGGGCGTGGCGGCCCCCCCGGACGCGGCGGCGGAAATAATGCGAGTTATTATGCCTCGCACGGCCCAGACATTGAAAACAAAGCCATTCAAGTCACCATCCAGGGCCAAACGGTGAGCAGCACTTATGGAACCATCGCTGCAGCTAAGTTCAATATTGAGCGGTTGTTGAGCGCTGGTTTAGAAAATCATTTGGATCGCAAGCATTCCCGTGACCTCAGCCAAGAAGATCGAGTGCTGCTGGACGACCTGGCCAACGCCGCGTATGAGGCCTATTTGAAATTGAAAAACCACCCCAATTTTGTCCCGTATTTGGAAAAAATGACCCCACTGAAATGGTACGGTGACAGCAATATCGCCAGTCGCCCAACCAAACGCAGCGGCGACGGCGTGCTGAAATTTGAAGACTTAAGAGCCATTCCGTTTGTGGGTGCTTGGGCACAAATGAAACAAAATGTGCCGGGTTACTACGGCCTGGGTACTGCGATGGAGTCTTTTTTGAAAAATCGGGGCAGCGAAATGCGGCGACTTTATCAGCACTCTTTGTTTTTTCGCACGTTGCTGGAAAACTCAATGCAATCGCTTTCTAAATCCAATTTCGACGTGACACGCTACATTGGCGAGAGCCCTCAGTTTGGGGAGTTCTGGCACATGCTGAACGACGAATATGAACGCACCCTGAGCACCCTGAAAGAAATTTCGGGCGAACGGGATCTGCTCGCAGAGAACATTGCATCGAAACATAGTATTAAGCTGCGGGAGGATATCGTATTACCGCTCATTACGATACAGCAGTTTGGTTTGCAGCAGCTTCAATCCGAAAATTTGAGCCCCGAGGCATACGAAACCTATCGAAATTTGGTGTTGCGGGCTATGTTTGGAATTATCAATGCGGCCCGAAATGCGGCATAAGAAATCATCAATTGAATTACATCATAAAACATGAAAATTGAATTAAAAAGACTCAACGAAGCCGTTCATTTCCAATGTACTACGGAAGAAGGGCTTAGTGTCGAAACAGACGGCTCAACCGATGTAGGCGGCGAGGGGAAAGCTCCCCGTCCGATGCAGCTCTTGCTCATGGCGCATGCCTCCTGTAGTGCCATAGACGTGGTGCATTTGCTCAAAAAAATGCGCCAGCCGCTTATGGATATCCGTGTCGAAGCAGATGGCGAACGATCCGCCGACGAAGTGCCTGCTGTATTTCGGAAAATTCACCTCCACTACATTTTAACTGGCGATCTTGATGAAAAAAGTGCCGAAAAAGCCATTAAACTTTCTGTAGAAAAATACTGCTCGGTCGGCGCAATGTTGTCCAAAACAGCCGAAATAACCTGGTCGGTTGAGATTGTTCGGTGATTTTTGGAATTGGTTATTTGTTGTGCCTGAGCCTGGTTTCCGAATCTCCGCCAAGCATATTCGGAAACCAGGCTCAGGCACAACAAATAACCAAATAACCAATTCCACAAATAAACAAAAAAAATGAATTTCGAAACCCTAGCCATCCGCCTCCAAACTGAGCGCACACAACATCGGGAGCACAGCACTCCGATTTTTCCAAGCTCCAGTTTCGTTTTTGACGATGCTGAACAAATGCGTGCGCTGTTTGCCGATGAGCAGGAGGGCAATATTTACAGCCGCTTTACGAACCCCTCTGTGCGCGAGTTTGAGGAAAAAATGGCCGCACTAGAAGGCACAGAAGATGCATTTGCTACGGCTACGGGCATGGCAGCGGTATTTGCTTCCTTCATGGCATTTTTGGATCAAGGGGATCACATGCTTTGTGCGCAGGCCGTTTTTGGTTCGACCCACACAATTATTAATTATTATTTGCCAAAATGGGGCATCGAAGCCGATTTTATAGATGGGCGGCACCCGGAAACCTGGCAAGATCTGGTTCGACCAAATACTCGGATGTTATTTTTGGAAACGCCCACCAATCCTGGTCTGGATGTGATTGATTTGGCGGTTGCGGGGGAGTTTTGCAAAAAAAACGGGCTGCTTTTAAACGTAGACAATTGCTTTGCTACGCCCTATTTGCAACAGCCCGTGAAATTTGGGGCGCAATTGATCACGCATTCGGCTACGAAATTCATCGACGGTCAAGGTCGTGTGCTCGGCGGTGTGGTTTGTGGCGAAAAGGATTTGATCGCGGAAGTGCGCAAGTTTTGCCGCTCCACCGGGCCATCCTTGTCCCCGTTCAATGCCTGGATCTTGTCCAAAAGTCTGGAAACCCTGGCGGTGCGCCTCGACCGGCACTGCGAAAATGCAGAACAACTTGCGCATTTTCTGGAAACTGTTCCTCAGGTGGAGCGGGTGATCTATCCTTTTTTAGACAGTCATCCTGGCCATGAAATTGCCCGTCGGCAAATGAAAAAAGGGGGTGGTCTGGTGGCCTTTGAAATCAAGGGCGGCCTAGCGGCAGGCCGTCAGTTTTTGGACAAGTTGAAAATGTTCTCGCTCTCGGCCAATCTTGGCGATACGCGTACGATTGCCACCCATCCGGCATCAACTACCCATGCCAAACTTACAAAAGAAGCGCGGGCGGCGGCGGGTATCACGGATGGTTTGATCCGAATTTCAGTCGGTTTGGAGCATATAGAGGATATTTTTGAGGATTTGAAACAAGCGATTATTACTTAAGAGCTTGCTCGGGTTTGCCTCAATGCCTTTGATAAATGCATGTATTAACTTTCAGTAACCCGATTTTCATCTGTGAATTGAGTTGTCATGCTAAAGCTGAGTTGTCATCCTGTCGGAACCTGTCCACATCAAGTGCGCTTAACCCGGGTGCTTGCCTTTTTTGCAACCTTGCCGGCAGGCACTCAGAGTACCTACACTCGATGCGGACAGGTCTCAACAGGATGACAACTCAAATATACCCGGGGTTACAACAAAGCTAATTTACCAAATTAGTGGATGTATTCACAAAATTATGTAGAAAAAATGCCCGACTCAATAGTAGGTTTTCAATCTAATTACCTCCTCCCGATCCACATCCCCAATCTGCAATTTTTCGAAAACAACGTGCCCTTCCCGCTCGAAAACGGCGGCGAATTACCCGAACTGATCCTTGGCTATCACACTTTTGGAAAACTAAACGAAACACGCTCCAATGTGATCTGGGTCTGCCACGCGCTTACGGCAAGTTCGGACGTCTCGGATTGGTGGTCGGGCCTATTTGGTTCGGGCAATATATTTGATCCTGAAAAGTATTTTATCGTTTGCGCCAATATGATCGGCTCCTGCTACGGCAGTACCGGCCCGCGAAGTCTCAACCCTTTAACGGGTAAAGCCTACGGCATAGATTTCCCGCTCGTAAGCATCCGAGATCTAGCGCGCTCGCAGGATTTATTGCGCCAACACCTTGGTATTGAGTCTATTGCGTTGTGCATAGGCGGTTCCTGCGGCGGGCATCAGGTCTTGGAATTGGCGTTTTTGATTCCCGAAAAGATCAAAAAGATCGCGCTGCTCGTCTGTGCTGCTCGCGAATCTGCCTGGGCGATTGCCATCCACGAAAGTCAGCGCATGGCCATTGAAGCGGATCCAAGCTGGACAAACGACGAGGATAATGCCGGGGAGGCCGGACTCCGTGCTGCCCGTGCCATCGGACTTTTGAGTTATCGTACCCTTGAAGCCTACCGAGAGACGCAATCAGACACCGATGAACGCAGTGACAACTTTCGCGCTTCCAGCTACATGAAATATCAAGGAGAAAAGCTGGTGCGTCGGTTTTACAGCCAGTCTTACTGGCAACTCACTAAAATCCTGGATACACATAACGTGGGTCGAGGCAGGGGCGGCATCCCGGCAGCATTGGCTTCTCTAACCATGCCCGCCTTTGTTTTTTCGATCGAAAGAGATTTGCTCATTCCCCCTTTTGAACAGGAAATACTGGCTAAACACCTGCCCGCTGCGCAATTTTTTTCGTTGGATTCGATGTATGGGCATGATGGGTTTTTAATGGAGACGAACGTAATTCGGAGGGAATTAGCCCTCTTTGTATAAAAGGCATCTTAGCGTTTGCAGGCTATGTACTGGCTGCTTTAGCTGCCGGATATTTACAAGTATCCGGCAGCTAAAGCAGCCGGTACATAACCTGCATACTCATTCATCCCCCGTACCGATAATCCACGGGTACCCCCCCAGCCATCAACACCTTGTTTTTTACCGAAACCCGAGCTCCTGCCGGAATCAACACCAGCACCCGCGCAGCATCCGCCGCAATAGCGAATCGCACATTTCCACTCACTCCACGCTGCAAAAACGTACGGCTGACCGTGTCATAGAGATCTACTTTCTGCGTGCCAATATTGACTATTACGGTTTTTTCTGTGGTATACGGATTGAAGAATAAGTAGGTCGGATAAGCAGGTTTTTTCTTGTAAAAATCAGTAACGCCACAATCAATCTGCAAAACCTCCGGCACATTGGTAGCCTGGATCGTTCCGCCAAAGAACCCGACATGCCCACTGCCATATACTGAGAACATCGTTTGTTGCGGCATGCCATCATGCCAAAGTGGCCCATCACCTTGTGCAAACGGGGTAATTCCCTTGAACTGTGGATAGATGGATTCCTTAATCACCCCCTCATAAGCGATCACATTTTTGGTCACGGCCTTGTGCTGCGGAATCGCCTGCAAGGAATCTGGCATCTCATACGGATAACAAAACCGGGCTGCGTTGGAAGCATTGAGTGCCCATTTGCCCACGGCTCTTGCATAACTTTGGTCGTAGCGCACGAGTGCGGAGAGCGGCATCATGAGGTCAAAGGTATTCATGAGAAAGCCGTATCCACCATTGTGGACGGTGCTGCCAGCTAGGCCACTCACGTCGTAACCGCCCCAGTTATCGGCCAAAACGCCCCAACCTTCTCGCCCTACCGCCGAACCATCGAAGGTCCAGTTGAGAAAGCGTTCGATGTCGTAATTGGTCCCGACCTCGGCATTCATGCGGGCGCCCACGTAGGCTGCAATGGGCATCATGGCTTCATAAAAACGGTTTTCCTTTTGGTTGTAGAGTACGTTCATGGCGTTTTTGGCGGCGCGGAGGTATTTCTCATCACCAAATTTTACCCAAGCGGAGTAAAGCACAAAGGCGTATCCACCCGCCACATCTTCCTGCGTTGGGATATTGCTTATGCCGCCTTTCATTGCTTTGAAATCGAAAAATGAATAGCTGTAGCTGCTGCCCATAATTGAATCTGAGCGGTAAAATTGATCGGCAATACTGCGTTGAATGTCCTCAAAACCTTTTTCCTTCGGATACAAATCAGCGACGCTATAAAACAGCACATTGTTGTGTATTTCGTACCAGAAGTCATTGCCGTAGCCGCCACCAATGTGTGCGCCTTTGTTGGTGAAATTCATGACGACATTCCAGCCATTGTCGCG
>JBBQLD010000098.1:0-11885 GCA_038327555.1 Chitinophagales bacterium | reverse complement strand
TGCAAATGCCACGATTTCCGGCAATGAGATAATAAAGACAAAGGAGTCGGCAGATGTCTATCTTTGTATTTCTGTTGTTGGGGGATTAAATAACACGATAACTTGCAACATTGCAACGAATTTCCCTCAAGGTGGATCGGTAGGTATTCCAGTTGGCATCTATTGCGAATCCTCCTTGAATGCCAATATTTCCCAAAATACTATTAAAGACATGGCCTCCTGTCTGGCAGTAAATTTTTTCAATGCTGTAGATTGCGTCATTTCATATAACAATTTTGAGAATAGCGACATAGCCTTGATCTCGGCTACCGGAGTTTATTATAATGATGCAGTTACAGGCCCGCAGGATCTTAACGGAAACGACTGGTTGGGAGATTTCTCTTTTGGGTCTTTTTATCGCCACGATGCCATGGGGCTTTCTTTTTGTGATTCCCGATATCATGTTTCTGTGGCAGCAAATGTAGATAATTCGATAAATCCCGTAGTGTCGGATGTACCAGAAGACTGCCTTTCAGGTCCAGATAATTGGTTTACAGTGGCAGGCACAGAGAATGATTATACCTGCGGAGGAACGTCTGGTGGGAGTGGGACGCTTGCTAAAAACGAAGCCGATTTGAATTTGGCAGGAGGTGGAACATTAAATCTTAGCCAGGGGTATAAGTGGAGTTCTGAAATGAACCTAATCCGAAAATTCACGGAAAACCCACAATTGGCGATAGGGGATGCGGTGATCAACGGCTTTATACAAGCACAACAAAATCAGCCAGTAACAGCCATGTATGAGGTGCGAAACAACATCAATGGAATTGAGGGAAGTATCTCTTCACCTTTACTGAGCAATATACAAAACACATTGCTTCAGTTAGATGCAAATGAGGCCAGTTTACTTGTCATACTGGAAAGCATAGATACTGACCCGAATGCTTTAGCCTCTTTTACGACACTTTCTGCGCAGTCAGCATCAATGGAGCAATCGCTTCAAAATTATTTGGCATCGGCTTTGATCAGCATGGCGACTAGTGCCGCCGCCGTACGCAACACGAACAATAACATAACCTCTTTTGATTTGCCCTGTGCGTCAGAACGCTATATAAACGGGCTATACCTTGAAACCCAAATTATTACGCCTCGCGCCCTCACAGCAACGGAGTTGG
This sequence comes from Chitinophagales bacterium, assembly GCA_038327555.1. Classification (GTDB taxonomy): domain Bacteria; phylum Bacteroidota; class Bacteroidia; order Chitinophagales; family Saprospiraceae; genus M3007. Next base: position 10,731 of record JBBQLD010000098.1, on the reverse strand, counting down.
AAGCCGTTCGTCAAATTGGCTTGAATTGCTCGAAGGATGCGGGTAGCACAGTATATTTGGCAAGGGCATGGTATTACCTGCAAACCGGAGTGCTTCTAGACACGCCGTGTGGAAGTTTTGCGCCTTCAATGGGTGAAGGCGAAAGAAGCAGTCTGCCACATACAGAAACTGAAAGCGATTTGGTGTTGATACCCAACCCTGCCAATGGCAATGTAATGGTAGATTTACCAGCCAATTTGGGAGAAAGCACACTGCTCATCACAGATATGTGGGGCAGGCTTCTACTTCAGCACAAAATGCCCGAATCAGGTGGGGTTAATTCGTTAGTAATTTCCACTGAGGGATTTGCGAACGGCATCTATCTGGTTTCCATCCAAGCAAAAACCGAAAAACCGTTGGTCAAAAGGCTGACCATTACACATTAAACAATATGGCAGGGTGCTCCTTAAAAGAGCATCCTGCCTTTTCATTTTACAATACTAAGAATTATCATCCCATGCACAACTACCTGCCTCATCTGATACTCATCCTTTCCACCTGGGCTCAAACATCCCAAGCACAAAAGCATGATTATATGTGGCCTTTGGGCTTCAGCCCAAACAAAAGCGAGTATCGCATTTACTACAACTTTAACAGCGATACACCAAATATTACTATAAGGTCTGACACCAATAGCACGGGCCTGTATACTGCTTCTTATTGCGATAAGAATGGGCAAATCCTTTTCTTTTCTAACGGCCAGAAAATATTTGATAAAAATGGGGTCGTAGTAGAAAATGGAGAAGATATTAATCCTACAATATTAGAGTGGCAGTCACAATACCAGTATAGTTATCCTGGAGGCCAGTCAGGTTTCTTTCTTGAAAAGCCCGAAAATCCCAATATCGTTTGTTTAATCAGTTTGGATTTTGGCCTGCACCCTGCCAATCAATGGCCATACCGTTTTGTAGGTCAAAATTTAATGGCCGCTACTATAGATATCGCCGCTAATAACGGGGCAGGAAAAGTGATAGAAAAAAACAAAATCCTGCTCTCTGGCATCTTGATGGCGCCTGCCGCCTGCCAACATGCCAATGGACGAGATTGGTGGATTATCGTTTCTGATGCCGATGAGAATCAGCATTACCACCTGTTGCTGAATCCTGACGGGTTTTCACAGCCAGACACTCAATACATCGGTACAAAGCCCAATCCAATACCATATGAAGGAGGGAATAAGAGTAATCAGATAGTAGGAAATTGCTTTTCGCCAAGCGGTAAATATTATGCAGATATTAATGATAAATTGGGCTTTAGCATTTTTGAGTTCGATCGTTGCAGCGGCCTCTTTGCAAACGAACGACGATTGGATTACCCCACCCCACCCTTCAATGAACCACATACATATAAAAACTCAAGTGGTACAGGAGCAATTTTTTCTCCAAACGACAGTTTTTTTTACAAGACCACTACGTATACTGTTAGCAGCTTCACGGCATACGGCACTTTGCCATATTTAGTTCAGTATGATATAACGAATCTAAGTCTTTTGTCTAATATAGATACAATTAATATCATTGATAGTGCAGATTATCATTTTCCGACAAATATAACCTGGGATGGTTTTTACGGTGCAGAATTAGGTCCTGATGGCCGCATTTATTTAGCGAACAAAAGTATGTCATATAGTTCCGTACAATACCCCAATCTACGTGGAAAGGCCTGCAAATTCATCCACGACAAGCCCTTCTTCGGTGTAGTCATCGGTTCTGCCATCCCCTATATGCCCAACTACCGCCTCGGTCCGCTCGATGGCTCGCCTTGTGATACGCTTGGCCTGAACAATATCCCCGTCGCCAACTTCCGGGTGGACGATACACTCGGGCTTCTTTCTCGCTATTTCTACGACCTCTCGCACCACGAGCCCGCCATCTGGCTCTGGAACTTCGGCGACGGCTCCAACAGCACTGACCAAAGCCCCCTCCACCAATACGCCAGCGAAGGCATTTATCAGGTATGCCTTACCGTGAGCAACCAATATGGCAGCGATACTTACTGTAAGACGCTGTATCTTGGGGTGTCGGGAACAAAGAATCCTACTGCCCATAGCGGCATTTCTCTTTTCCCAAATCCGGCGGCTAATTTCACCCGCATCGCTTTCTCATCCCCTGCCCCGCAAGCCTGCCGTGCCATACTCTATGACCTTACTGGTCACCTGATATTGTCGGAGGCCATAGCAGAAGGAACAAACACGCATTCCATTGATCTAAGCAGTTGCCCAAATGGCTGGTATATTGTGTGCATTACTGACCATGGGAAGGTGGTGGCAAGGGAGACTTTGGGCTTGGCACGGTGGCGAGAATAATACCGACAGTCTTGTACCTACAAAAGCAAGGATGAACACGAGGGAATCATTTCAAGTTGATGCGCATAGTTAAAGGCCCAATAAATACCTTTGCCCCTTCGTGGTATTTGACTTCCATCTCTTCTATGAAAATCATCCTAGGCATCTCTGGTTCCATCGCTGCGTATAAAGCCGCTTTTCTCACGCGTTTGTTGGTGAAAGAAGGCGCGGAAGTGCAGGTACTGATGACGGAATCGGCCAAGGCTTTCATCACTCCCCTCACCCTTTCTACCCTCTCTAAACGCCCTGTTTTGTCGGAGGTTATTTCAGAATCTGGATGGAATAACCATGTAGAACTCGGACTTTGGGCTGATGCATTGGTCATTGCCCCGGCTACAGCAAACACCCTGGCTAAACTTGCCAATGGCTTGTGTGACAATATTTTAAGTGCCGTGTATCTCTCCGCTCGATGTCCCGTTTTTGTCGCCCCGGCTATGGATGTCGACATGTGGCATCACCCGGCTACACAGTCCAACATTGGCCGCTTAGAAGCGCATGGCGTGAAAATTATTCCCGTTGGATATGGGGAATTGGCCAGCGGACTCGTGGGAGATGGACGAATGGCTGAGCCAGAAGACATTGTAGCGTTTATAAACGCTTACCTTGAAAAATCAAAAATCCTCGCAGGTAAAAGGGCGCTGGTAACTGCCGGCCCCACTTTTGAACCATTGGATCCCGTGCGTTTTTTGGGCAACCATTCAACTGGCAAAATGGGGATCGCAATTGCGGAAGCACTGGCACAACAAGGCGCCGAAGTAACCCTGGTATTGGGCCCAACAGACTTGAAACCCTCCAATGCGGCCATCAAAGTAGTCTCTGTACGGTCTGCGAAAGAGATGTATTCCGCTTGTGCGGCCATTTTTGAAAACGCAGATATCATAGTTTTGGCAGCTGCTGTAGCAGATTATCGGCCAAAAGTCTTTTCTGAAACCAAAATCAAAAAGAAGGATGGCGATTTAAGTATCGAGTTGGAAAAGACCATTGACATAGCTGCGACATTGGGTAAAATCAAAAAAAAGCATCAAACATTTGTCGGCTTCGCGCTAGAAACCAACGACGAGACTGCCCATGCGCTTCAAAAACTGGAAAAGAAAAATTTCGATTTCATCGTGCTAAATTCTTTGCGCTACCCAGGCGCCGGCTTTGGCCATGACACGAATAAGATTACCATTTTGCGGCGAGATGGCTCTAAAACGGATTACGCCTTAAAAAGCAAAGTGGCTGTGGCAACAGATATTGTTGCAGAAATTTGCCGTTCAGCCAACCTGAAGCTTGCCTAATGCGTCAGAGCCATACAAGTTTGTATGCCCCCCAATTTCAAGCAGCAATATTTCAGTCCTATGATTAAGAAAATTGGATTTTTTCTCGCGCTTTCTATTTGTTATTCAACGCTTTATGCCCAGGGCGAACTCAATGCGAGTGTACGCGTAAGTACGCCCCAGCTTCAGCGAAATGATCGAAAGGTATTCGATCAATTGGAGGTAACGATCAAAGATTTTTTGAACAATACTAAATGGACAAATGATAATTTTGAACCAGAAGAACGGATCAAATGCAATTTTATCATCACCGTCTCCAAAGAATCGGATGGTAATGTCTTTGAAGCAGAATTGGCCGTACAAGCCACCCGTTCAGTGTTTGGTAGCGGCTACGAAACGCCCCTCCTTTCCTACCTTGATAAGGATGTGATTTTCACGTACGAGCAAAACCAGCCCATTGAGTTTTTGCGCGACAACCCAGAGAACCAGAACCTGTCCTCGCTCTTGGCTTTTTATGTTTACATCATTTTGGGCATGGATTATGATTCGTTTTCACAATATGGCGGCGAAGTGCATTTGTCTACCGCTGAAAAGATCATCAACAACATCCAGAACTCTAGTAGCAATTCCGCTCCGGGTTGGAGGCCAAATGACGGTGGCAAAAACCGAAATCGGTACTGGATCATGGAAAACCTGCTCAATCCGCGCGTCCGTCCATTCCGAAACGCTATTTACACCTATCACCGTAAAGGCCTGGATATGTTCACGACCAATCAGGATCAGGCCAAGGCTGCAATTTTGCTTGCGCTTGAAGATATTGACAAAGTGAACTCAGCCTACTTTAATTCAATGATTATCCAAATGTTTTCGTACGCCAAAAAAGATGAATTGGTAGAAATGTGGAAATTAGCCCCAAGGGCACAAAAGGATCGAGTTATCCAAATTATGTCGAAAATTGATCCGGCAAATACCCAACGTTACCGAGAAATTGGGAGTTAGACAAGCAAATAATAACCTGTGACTTTTATTGTTTATGCCTGATTGTCCAAGCGGCTTCCGTAGTTTTGCCCCAAACTTCGGAAGTCGTTTTTTGTTTACCCGCCATAGCCCTTCAGGGCGAAGGCGGGTTCTTGCCCAGCACAGCCTCTTCAGAGCGAAGGCGTGTAAACCCAACATAGCCCTTCGGGGCGAAGGCGGGTTGCTACCCAATACAGCCTCTTCAATTTAACGAAGCATCATTACATTCATAAAGTCATTCATCAGTTTCTATCCCATATTTTCCCTTAATGGATAAGTTATCAATCGTTTGTCAATTCTTACTCAGCCTTTCTATACTGATTGTCTTGCACGAAATGGGGCATTTTGCTCCTGCCAAGTGGTTCAAAACCCGTGTTGAAAAATTCTACCTTTTTTTCGACTCCCCTCCGTTTAATTCCCTCATAAGCCGCAAAATTGGTGAAACAGAATATGGCATCGGCTGGCTGCCACTAGGCGGCTATGTTAAAATATCAGGCATGGTCGATGAAAGCATGGATAAAGAGCAAATGAAAGGCCCAGCACAACCTTGGGAATTTCGTTCCAAACCAGCCTGGCAACGACTAATTATCATGCTCGGGGGCGTAACCGTCAATTTCATCCTAGGGATGTTCCTATTCGCTATGGTACTCTGGGGCTGGGGGAAACAATACATCCCAACGTCTGAACTCCGCAAAGACGGAATGTCATTCGATTCGCTTTTACTCAAAACGGGGTTCCAACAAGGCGACCTGATTCTGAAAGTAGGCGACAAACCTTTTGACCGGGTAGATCCCAATGATTTCAGAAAAACCGTGATGCTGAATGGTGTGCGTCAGGCGACTGTACTGCGTGCTGGAAACCAACAAACCATCAGTTTCTCCGATGATTTCGCTAAACAACTTCCAAAAATTCTAAAAAACGACCTCATTTCTGCTCGTGTACCCTTTGTGGTAGACACTGCCATTGCAGGAAAACCTGCCGCAGGAGCAGGCCTTCAAAAAGGCGATCGGATTGTGTCCTTGAACAACCAACCTATCGAGTTTTTTGACCAGTTCAAACCCTTGGCTGATCGGTTCAAAAACCAACAGGTATCCCTCGGAATTGTTAGTGCAAAAGGTGATTCAAGCGTTAAGACCTTGACCATCAGCGAACTTGGAACCATTGGAGTCGGCGCAAAACTCGAAAGCTTTTTCAAAAAGGAGACCCAAACCTTTACCCTTGCCCAATCTTTCCCGGCTGGAATTGATATGGGTTGGGGCTTCTTAAGCGACCAAATGCGGGCTTTTGGACAAATGTTCAAAGGCAAACTTTCCGTCAAAGACAACTTGGGCAGTGTCATCAGTATTGGAAAATTGTTCGACCCGGCTTGGGACTGGCGCATTTTCTGGAGTGTCACAGCTTCCCTGAGCATCATCCTTGCATTTATGAATTTGTTGCCCATTCCGGCGCTGGATGGGGGTTACGTTTTGTTCCTTCTCTGGGAGGTCGTCACAGGGCGGAAAGTCAGCGATCAATTCATGGAGCGCGCAGTCACCGTTGGGTTCTTTCTTTTAATTGGCCTGATGATTTTTGCGCTGGGGCTGGATATTTGGAGACTTTTTTAAGGGCTTATCTGAATTTTTGGGCAGTCTTTGATTTTGTTTGATGGTAACTTCATTGCCTCCAAGTATTTTTTGCCACTACTTGCACCAATTTGGACAACAAGCTTGTATTAATTTGTGCAAATTAGTGCAATTAGTGGCAAAAGTCAAACAGCATAACCAGTTACGTTTGATCGAGATTGACGATAGCTGATTGATAATTTTTAAGACCATGAACCACTTTGAATTTTACGAAATCCCGGTAGCACTCATACTGGACGAGTCGAAGGTGCGCCGAACATACCTCCTAAACAGCAAAAAGTACCATCCCGACTTTCATACCCAATCCAGTGAATCAGCGCAGGCAGAGATGCTCGAACGTTCTACCCAGAACAACGAAGCATTCAAAACCCTTTCAGATCCTGATAAACGGATTCATTATGTACTGGAAATCAAAGGCTTACTAGGCAAGGAAAATGAAAACCCAAGTCTGCCCCAAGATTTTCTGATGGAAATGATGGATATTAATGAAGCGCTGATGGAATTGGATTTTGATTTTGATGCAGAACGTTATTCCAGCACTTTTAAATCCGTACAAACCCTTGAAAATGAATTAGATAAAAGCGTTCAACCGTACCTTTCTCATTGGACAGAAGCTGCCGGGAACGAAGCCGATTTGCTCAAAGTTCGAGAATTTTATTTCAAAAAGCGGTATTTGTTGCGCATCAAAGAAAATCTCTCTAAATTTGCACCCGCTTAACGAAAAGGGCAGTTTGATTTGCTCAAAAATTCCCTCGAAATAAGCGAATTGAAACTATGCGGGAATGGCGGAATGGTAGACGCGCTGGTCTCAAACACCTGTGACGTCACGGTCGTGCGAGTTCGAGTCTCGCTTCCCGCACAAAGCGCTCTGGAGTTCCCGGAGCGCTTTTCTTTTGTATAGTGCAATACTTTTCCCGCCCTGCATTAGAACCACCTTTCGAGTTAGCTAAAAAAAATTATTGCGCGGTATTATAACAACCCTTACTTTTGCACAGTCCCTCATTTCAAAAGATAGTCTCTCCACTATACTAAGTTTTCCAAAACGAAGTTCTACGCCCGTTTTGTAATCACTTAGTACGCTCCGCTGATGTCTCGCGGTTCGCGCTACACTTTTTAAAATCTTTTTTCAAAAACCGAGCAATGTTGTGCGGAGCTTGATCTTCTCTTTGGAGATGTTCATGATGTTTAGTGCCTCGTTTCAACTTATCCTTGCTCAAAACCATGCTGCTTATGAACACGATACTTCGTGCAGGGTGGTTGGTAGTAGCGTTTTTTTGCACTGCCAGCTTGATTTCCGCCCAAAAGTCACCTGTCAACGAGTTGCTCTCCCGCGCTGACCGACAGTACGACCTTTACTCCTACAATCTTGCAATCCAAACGTACGAGCAGGCGCTCAAAGAAGAAAAAAGCAATGCCCATGCCCTTGCCCGCATTGGTGACTGCAATTACCAGCTGAACAACCCGGAAATAGCTGTGGAATGGTACCAAAAGGCCCAAAATACTTATAACATGGAGCCTGATGTGCCACTGCGCCTAGGCAAAGCGCTAATGCAAACCAGCGATTATGACGGCGCGAAAGACCAATTCCTGCTCTACGCTGAAACAGACGATAAAGTGGGTCGACATTTTGCCGGTGTAGCGGATTACGCAATCAAAAACGCAAAAAAAGAATCACAGTGGCAAGTAAAAAACGAGGCCATCAATACCAGTTCGGCAGATTATAGCCCTGCTTTTTACAATAGCCGCATCGCCTTCAATTCGGCTCGTACAGACATTGTACAAAAAGGAAAAGCCGCTGCTGATCCACAGGGTGGCAATACCAACTACCTTTTTGTAAGTCAACGCAATCCTGAAAGCGATCTGCTTCAGAAGCCTTCTTTTCTGCGTTCTGATATCCAGAACAACCGAAACGAAGGCCCAGTGAGCTTTTCTTCCAATGGCCGTAAGGTAGCATTTTGTCGCAATAAATTCATCAGTGGCACCCGACAAATTGCTGAAACAGGGATGAACATGAGCATCTACATTGCGGATGTAGAAGATGGCACCTGGAAAAACGTAAAAGCCTTCACTTTTAACGGCTCCAGTTTTGCCACTGGATTCCCTTGCCTTTCTCCAGACGGGAATAAACTCATTTTTTCCTCTACACAACCTGGCGGCTTTGGCGGCTGGGATATTTACGTTTCCAACTGGACTGCTAATGGCTGGAGCGAACCGCGTAATCTTGGAACACCGCTGAACAGCCCTGGCAATGAAGTCACGCCTTTCTTTGATGGGGAAGACCTATATTTTTCTTCTGACTGGCACAACGGCTTTGGCGGACTTGACGTGTTCCGGGCATCATTGGGTCGCGAAGAAATTACTGAAGTATTCAACATGGGCCCTGGTGTGAACTCGGCACGAGACGATTATGGTTTCATCTTCAATTCCAACGACAATGTTGGTTACATCACCAGTACGCGCAGCGGAGGCCGTGGGAATGAAGATATCTGGATGGTTACCAAAAAATGGAACGACGACAGCTTTGCAGACCGTTCAGGCTCTAAAAATCCAATTTCACGAAATGATAGCCCACGTGCAACTGAATATTCCACCCCTGGCGATGTGAATTACAATGACCAAGTTCGTGGAGACCAGGGTTCTGGTCGTCTTCATCTTTTAGTCACGGATGAGCGTGGATTCCCACTTTCCGATGCCGATGTTGACCTTTCAGACTGCTATAGCGGAAAAGGTATTACAGGAGGAGACGGTAAGTTTTACTTTGACGAATTGTTGCGCCCAATTGATTGCAGTGTAACGCTGCGCAAAAAAGGATTCAGCGAGGCAACCATTGCTTTGCGTGATTTTGGCAAACAGAATATCAAAATATCACTCGGAAATGACGTTCGAGAAGATTTCAGAGGCTACGTATTTGATGCACGCTCGCAGACACCTATTCGTGGAGCAACCATACAAGTACAACTCCCTGACGGAGTACTGGAAACCACCACTGACGAAGCTGGTTTTTATTCGCTCAATGTAGAGCCTGGACTCACCTATCTGGTATCGTACAACAAGTACGGCTACACTGATGCTGTAGTACGCACCAACTTCCCTTATAACGGCAACAACCGAATTACTGCGGTTAATCTCGATAAGGTTTATGCCGAAGAACGTGGAGCCGCTAGCAACACCACAAAACGCGATGGCTATGTAGCGTATGACAACACGGCCAAACCAATTGTATATAATGATGTCAGTACCAATCCGATCACGCGAGTTTATCCACGTGAAACGCCAAAAACGCCTGTGGCAGACAAGTTTAATGGATATGCTATTCAGCTTGCCGCAATGCCAGAAGTGCCAAGTGATGCCCGTTTGCGTTCCTATGAGCCTTTAACAAAGCTTGCTAACCTGTACGTCAAATCGGAAGACAAAATGAACAAAATTCGTCTTGGTATTTTTCCGACGCTGGCAGAGGCTGAGGAAAATCTAAAAGCGGTATTAAAAGACAAAGGAAATAAAGGCGCTTGGGTTGTAGAAGAGCGTGGCGCAGACGAGACTTTGATTCTGGGCAATGAAAATATCACTCCAGTACAACACAGTACCATTGCTCAAGTAAGCAAAGGCGACAATTCGGGTGTGCGTTACGCCATTCAGTTAGGATCTTTTGCTTCTGGCAAATCTATTTCCATCAGCGACTATACCCGCCTCAATGGTCTTGGGAACTTATATTCGACTTCCGAAAATGGCTACACTAAAGTTCGACTTGGGGTGTGGGGTAAATATGCTGAAGCGGAGGATGCAAAAGCAGAAGCTATCCGTAAAGGCTTCCCGGATGCGACCATCATAACAGAACGTGCGGATGACCCGAACATCAAAGACTTCCTGCTTTCTGGTCCAGCTACAACTCTCGCTGAGCATAAATCTGAAAAGCTGCGGAAAGTAAGCGATGCTCCGGCGCCTGTTGTCTACAGCACTACACCCGATGCGTCCTATCCTTACTTCATCCGTATTGCAGCGCTTTCCAAACCGGAAAGTTTCGATGCATCACCCTTGGAAGGCTTGGGCACGATTGAAAAACGAAAAGCCACAAATACTCCAGGGATGACCATTATTCTTTTGGGGAGCTACGAAACCATGGAATCTGCAACAAAAATTGCCAACAAACTCATTGACATGGGCTACGAAGATGCTCATGTGGTGAAAGATGAGAAGGGTAAATTGATTCGTAAATAACGTAGACGACATTTAATTGAAAAAAGCGGCTCATCCTCACCATAGTGGAATGAGCAGCTTTTTTTATGCCAATTTACCTGTTTAGGTACTTATTAGGAACGCGGCACCAATAACTTAGTCATTTGATGCCACCCTTTGTTCCATCATACGGCCCCTATTTTTCTTTAAATAGCCCCACTATTCGCAGAAAAATAGGGTTGTCTGATGAAAAAATGGTTGACCTAAAATGACTAAG
>JBBQLD010000097.1:0-11891 GCA_038327555.1 Chitinophagales bacterium | reverse complement strand
GGGCTAAAATGTGAAATCATCTTGAGATAAGAATTCGCTTCCTATACAAAAATATACATTTTACTGGAAAAACAAAAATGCTCATTCCGAAAATTCGAATACCGAGAACAGCACCCTTCTCCTGCTCTGAAGGGGATAGGCTTGGGGCTAAAATGTGAAATCATCTTGAGATAAGAATTCGCTTCCTATACAAAAATATACATTTTACCGGAAAAACAAAAATCCTCATTCCGAAAATTAGAATACCGAGAGCAGCGCCTGTCCCCCTCCCTGAGGGGGTGGCCTTCAGGCCGGGGGAGCACAACGCGGAGCCGGAATACTAAACTTGAACAGAACTACGCAAAAGATATTATTTCCGTTTTCTCCCCTCACGATCTCATGATTGCGTTACCCATTTCCTTCATCTTGCTTCGCTTCTTCCATCTTCCGCATTTTTTCCTTCACTTTCTTCCTTACCGTCGGCTTTTTCTCCAAAATCTGCTCAAACTTCTCTCTCCGAACTGGTTGGGGAAACTTGTCCAAATACTCTCCAGCCTGTTTAGGCGTGGGATTTTGCTCCATTTGCTTCAAATAGGCATCCTCGAGCATGGGCTGTACTTTCTCGAATACTTCAGGCCTGGCACGCACAGCAGCTTCCACTTCGTTCAGCCGTTCCTGTTTTGGGAAATCCCGGAGATAAGCCAACACTTTGGTCTCGGTAGGCCTTGATTTTACGGAAGTTACGTAAGCATTTTCCACTTCAGCGAGGAGTTCTTGGCGGTTTTCAGCGCGGGAATCAACGGCCTTTTTCACCTCTGTCAGGCGCTCAGTTTCAGGGAAATCAGCTACAAACTGACGAATATTTGTTTGCGCGGGTCGCTCCCGAATATTTTCCAAGGATTTACTTTCGAGTGCGGCTACTCTGCTTGAAACCTTGGCCTCGTACTTTCCAGTCTGCTGGTATTTATGTTGATATGCGCGCAAATCTGCTAGTCGGCCACTGGTTTCAGCCCGGTAGAAAAACGCTTTTTCTAGCTGTGCACTGCCTTTTGCTTCGTATTTCTGAATGTAATTCTCGTATGCATCGGGAGTGTCTTTTACACTTGCCACCCACCAATCCCTGGTAGGTTCCGGCACAATAGCCCAAGTAGCAGCAGGAGCCAGCACGAGAAAAGCAAGGAATAGTGCCATAGCTCGAAGCCCCCGATTGGAGCTCCAGGATTTGCTTTCTGAAGTAACAGGAGCTTCAACCACCGCTTTGGAGTACTTGACTTCATACAGGCCTTGTTGGCTCTGGGTACTTTGGAAACCAAACGTTTGGCCACTGGCTTTGAATGCACTGGAAGGATCAGCACTTGGTGCCGCTTTTGTTTTCGCTGCAGCTTCAGGGGCGCTGAATAAATCCGTCACAATCGTAACCGTTTCCATCAACGATATCTCTCGTGGAATGGGCTCTGCAAAACCTGGCACAATCTCCATGATAGAAACCTTTACCAACAATTGATGCACCCCTTCGATTAAGGGTGTGACATTGAAATTCCACTCGGTATAGCCTGCCTCTTTCACCAGTTGAGTACGGGCATTTAGCGCACTAATTTGGAACGCACCACCTGCTGCATCAAGGAGTTCAGCGCTCATCACGTCGGAGATTTCCACACGTGATTTAACTTCCATATTTTCGTCAAGCACGATATTTTCCAAAATGGAATCCTCGTCAACCGCCACCCGAATGGTGCAGCGTGTGGGCTTTTGGATGGGCATCGTATTCGGTACGCTGTAGAGGACGGAGCCTTGTTTACCAGCCGTAGCTCTGACGGAGACGGGTTTCGCCACAAAATCTCCCTCCGCCAACCCAGCCAACAAATCAAAAAAATCAGCAGAAACCTGATCTATACGCCGCTGGTATTCCTCTGAGGAAATGGTATTTCGATATCGTTCCTTATTGGAGAGATTGAGCCTTGCAAGGAGTGCCGAGACAATCCGATAGGTCTCCGAGTCATCAGACAGCTCGGCCAAGAGCGTGTTGAGCGCATCAGGAAGGTGACCTTCCCGAATTTTGGCTTCGAGATTTTGACGAAGTTCAGGGAGTGCTTGAGTGAGCGGCATGATGGGTTTGGAAGTTGGCTGAATGGCAATTGCTTGGCAAATGTACCAAATTGTATAAAAAGTTGGGCTCGTGTTCTCGGAGGAATATAATTGTCCGTATGACTCTGGAAAGTTAATTTCGGAACACTGGCCAACGGTTTCCCTTTACTACTCACCTCGTCAACACAATATAATCCTTCAGCAAAGTCTTCAGAAACTCCACCCGATTGAGGGGCCTTTGTTCCACGCCGATCAAAGGCATGAGCCGTGTTACCAGATCTTCCATCAATTCCTCATGGGCCTGATTGTGATACGTGCTGAGTCTGGTGAGGGTGTTTTTGACAAAAATCATGTCGCGCTCACTAAGATTACGTACTTGTGGGTAAACAGGGGTGTAGTTCTGGATGGAGGAGATATTGAGGATGTCGGCGAGCCGGAAGGAGAAGTTCGAGCTTTGAAGTTTAATGGCGGTCGTATTGGCAGCCATATCGCCGAGTCGCTGGGCTTTGGCTGTTGTTTTTATGAGCAGTCCTCCGATAAGTCCCAAAGAAAAAATAGCATCTACCAATTGAAGCAAAGCGCGGAGCGTAACGTCACTCCATTCCGGGTCTTTGCCATCAAGCCGCACGATTTTAATGCCAAGCGCCATCTTTCCCGGACTTTGTCCGCGTTTCAAGATTTCAAACAGGATATTGTAGAGGAAAAAGGCCAAAAAGCCCAGGATGCCTAAAAACACCCCCCACCAATCGCCAACCACCCCAAAAATTAGCATGATAAGGATGACAATCAAATAATATCCAATCACAATAATCGCCATATCCAGCATCCAGGCCAGGGCCCGCTCGCGCAGTCCGGCGAGTTCGTACTCGATGGTGACGTTTTGGGTGGTTCGGATTTCGATGGTCTTGTTCATTTGTTGTTGATTTCGTTATTTGTTGATTTGGGGATATGGTTATTTGAGGTGCCAAAACTTGATATTCCGTGTCCCTATTTCTCGGTGAGCACAAATACCGTACTTCGGCACCTCAAATAACCAAATCCCCAAATCAACAAATAACCCCAAAAGTCAAACTGCTACAGCATATTCCCGAAGAGCCTCATTCAACGAAACTTTTTTGTTGGTACTTTCCTGCCGTTGTCCGATGATAAGGGCACAGGCAACTTGATATTCGCCAGCAGGAAATTTTCGGGTATATGTACCTGGGATAACCACAGAACGCGGCGGCACTTTTCCTTTGTAAATGATTGGTTCTGCACCAGTTACATCGATGATATGGGTGCTTTGTGTGAGTACCACATTCGCGCCCAAAACCGCCTCGCGACCAACGTGCACCCCTTCCACCACAATACAGCGTGAACCAATGAAACACTCGTCTTCGATGATGGTAGGCGTGGCTTGTGGGGGCTCCAAAACCCCGCCGATGCCCACGCCCCCGGCTAAGTGAACATTTTGGCCAATTTGTGCGCAAGACCCAACCGTTGCCCAAGTATCTACCATAGTGCCTGCACCTACCCATGCACCGATATTGACGTATGAAGGCATCAAAATTGCCCCTTTTTCGATAAACGAACCATAGCGCGCAATGGCCTGCGGTACTACTCGAACGCCTTTTGCTGCATAACCCGTTTTAAGGGGTATTTTGTCGTGGTATTCAAAAGGCCCAACCTCTATGGTCTTCATTTCCTGAATCGGGAAGTAAAGTGAAATGGCTTTTTTGATCCATTCGTGGGTAATCCATACTCCATTGTCATCTCCTCCGTCGCCGTTGGCTTCGGCGGGTGAAAATTCTGCTACTCGTATTTTGCCCAAATCCAGTAATTCAATGGTGTCACGAATGGCTTTTTTAGTCTCCCAGCCTTGGAGAAGTGCGCGGTCAAGCCATGCGGCTTCAATGGTGTCTTTAAGGTCTGTCATTATTTCCTTTTCAGTTTGAATTTGAACGTCATATCCCCGCATCGGATGGCGATGTCTTGGGCAACTTTAAATTTGTAGGCGCGAGCGGCTTTTATTCCTTGTTAATCAATGTTGTATCACTTGGCGAACATCCGACCAATGACGCAATGACCAATGACGCAATGACCAATTCCCCCCTCATCCCGTCAATAAAACAGCAATCAAGTAATCCGCCAGCAAAATCAGAATACTGCTGTATACCACTGCACGGGTGCTCGCTTGTCCGAGCTCTATGCTTCCGCCTTGAACAAAATAGCCCTGATAGCACGAAACTGTAGTGAGTAAATAAGAAAATACGGTCGCTTTCACATACATCATGAACACATTATATGGCACAAAAAAGGAGCGCAAACCCTGCGAATATTCATCGCTGGTTAGAATTCCTGTGGGTACGGTAGCCATATACCCACCGATATTGGCGACAAAGGCCGAAAACGTAACCAACATCGGAATAACCACCATGGCTGCGATGAGCTTAGTCATGATTAGGTATGCCGCCGTGTTCACGCCCATCACTTCCATTGCGTCAATATGCTCCTTTTGGCGCATTCCACCTATTTCAGCGGCCATGTTGGAGCCAACTTTGCCGGCCAAAACCAGACAACTGATGGTTGGAGAGAGCTCGATCAGCGCCAAATCCCGCACAATGTACCCAATGTAATACCGAGGCACTAATTGCCCGTCAAGCTGGTAAGCAAACTGAATCGCGGCCACCGCACCGATAAAAATCGAGATCAGGCACACGATAATGAGTGAGCCAACGCCGATGTCGTTCATCTGACGCATGGTTTCTTTCCAATACATCGAAAACTTTTCAGGTCGCTTAAATGCCTGCTTCATCATGAGCAGGTAGCGGCCAAAGTCGTAGAGGAAATTATATTTTGAAAGCACAGATTGCATGTCTATCGCGATTGGTTGACGGGTAAATGGAACTTGGAATCGTCGAACGTGGCAAATGTAGGGCGAAATTTAGTTCGCCCGCGCTTGATATCCACAGGAAACCGTTGGGCGGCTAAAAAGGCCGCCTCCAGATCGCGTACTTTAGCGCTCCCGATAAAGGATTTATGCGTTCTTATACTACTTCACCCACCACAAAAATGCTTCCGATCACCAAGATCAAATCTTCAGGCGCCGCTGCACGTTTCGCGGCTTTAAGTGCCTGGCGTACAGAACTGTAGGCACGACCATTCAACCCAAACGTTGCCGCTTTTTCGCGGAGCAAAGCCGCCTCCAAGCCCCTGGGTATGTTCGCTTTAGCAAAATAGTACCTTGCTTCTGTAGGGAAAAATCCAAGTGCTTTGTCTACATCTTTGTCGTTTACAAAACCGGTGATGATGTGGAGGCGATGAGAGCCTCCGATATTTTTGGAAACCTCGAAAGACTTGGATATCGCTTTAAAGGCCAAACGCAATCCCGCCTCATTGTGCGCACTGTCACAAAGAATGGTGGGGTTTTCGCCGATGATCTGCCAGCGTCCTATGAATTGGGTGAGCGCACGGAGGTTTTTTAATCCTTCGACCAAAACCTCGTAGGTTTTTAGAAACCTAAGCGGTTTTATCTGAACAAGCATTTCATAACACTGCAAAACCGTTGTTATATTCTTTGCCTGATAGGGCCCGCTTGCATCTATTTCGACGCTTTGGAGGATTAGGTTTTCGTCTTTGAAGAGGTTGTAAAAGGTAGCGCCTTGTACCCCGAAACTCCGTTCCGGGGCAGCCGTATTATCCCCGGATCGGAGTTCCGGGGTACATTCCACTGCCCGAAAATGCTCGTCAGCAAAAACGATGGGAGAAGCTACCTCAGCCGCTTTTTTTAGGAAAACGGGTGCGGACTCAGGATGCGTTTCTCCGATGACGACCGGAATGCCAGGCTTGATAATGCCCGCTTTTTCACCAGCGATCAGGGTGAGCGTATCGCCCAATAAATTCTGGTGGTCGTAACTAATGTTCGTGATGACGCTCAACAAAGGCGTAATGACGTTGGTGCTGTCAAGTCGCCCTCCCAGGCCGACTTCGATGATGGCGATATCCACCTTTTGCCGCGCAAACCAATCGAAGGCCATGGCTACGCAAAGTTCAAAAAACGAAGGCTGAATTCGTTCAATGGCTGCTCGGTGGAGGTTCACAAATTTTGCCACCTGCTGTCGCGGAATGTATTGTCCGTCTATTTTTATCCGCTCCCTAAAATCCTTGTAATGTGGGCTGACATAAAGCCCTGTTTTCATCCCTGATGCCTGACAAACAGCGGCCAGCATGTGGCTTACCGAGCCTTTTCCATTGGTGCCAGCCACGTGGATAGACTTAAATTTATCCTGCGGATTGCCCAAATGCTCGCAAAGCGCAATGGTGTTGTTCAGGTTGTTTTTATAGGCTGCTGCCCCAATGCGGTGAAACATAGGCAGTTTAGCGTACAGAAATTCGAGCGTTTGTTTGTAGTTCACGGTGGATGGTGGGCGGTAAATGGTGGACGGTAAACGGTGGACGGTAAACGGTGGATGGTGGACGATAAACGGCGGACGGTAAACGGTTTGTCCCTCCTAGGCTACTTGCCCGCCGAGTCTTGGCAGGTGAGACCGAGGAAGGGTAAAGGATAGGGCTCGATAGGCACGGTGCTGATCCAAGTTGAAAATTTTGGGCGAAATTCGACTTAATCCGCACATTTGCAGGAACAGATTTTTCAAAATGACCAATTACCCCTCTTAAGCCCCGCCCCCCGCATGCCAAGCCCTGCCGCCCTTGCCCGCCAGGGCTTGGCATGCGGGGGCGGGTAAAAATGACCTAAAGACCACACTATGCACCCAGTCGATACCCTGAATCTACATTTTAATCCCAACCAAATGTTCGTGCTGAACATGGCTATGGCCTTTCTAATGTTCAGCGTTGCGCTCGATGTTAAGTGCTCTGATTTTCGTAAAGTGGTGGATTTTCCGCAATCCGTTGGCGTGGGTTTGCTGGCACAATTCCTTGTGTTTCCGCTGCTAACGCTGGGCATCATTGCGTTGTTCAAACCACCCGTGAGCGTGGCTTTGGGCATGGTGTTGGTGAGCATGTGTCCTTCGGGAAATATGACGAATTTCCTGGTGCATTTTGCCAAGGCCAATGTGCCGCTCTCCGTTACGCTCAATGCCATTATTATCCTGTCGGCTACGTTTATTACGCCTGCGGGCTTTTTATTTTGGTCAAAATTTGTCCCGAATTCGGAGACTTTGCGCCAATCTTTCGAGATTAAATTTGTTGATATGGCCTTGATTATCATCGAGTTGATTGTTGCGCCTTTACTGCTGGGTATTTGGTTGCATGAGCGAAAGCCTGATTTTGTGGCTAGTATCCGGGTTTGGGTTCAACGGATCTCGCTATTAATTTTTTTCGCCATTCTCGTGCTGGCCTTGCTGGGCAATAGCGACAATCTGGTGCAATATCTTGGGTTCATTTTTCTGCTTGTGGCAGTACACAATGCCGCCGCATTGTCCAACGGATATCTGCTAGGCAGGCTTTTTCGATTGCCCAAACTGGATCGTCGAACGCTGGCTTTTGAAGGTGGCGTACACAATACGGCACTTGGCCTGCTGCTGATTTTTAAGTTTTTCGGCGGATTGGGCGGCATGGCGCTTATCGCCGCCTGGTGGGGGATTTGGGATTTGGTAACGGGAATGGGGCTGGCGTATTATTGGCGGAAAACGGCCTGATTTACTTGAAAAAATGATTTTTTGCAATTATTGTTTTTATCCAATGGGGCATTGGAACGAAAATGTGATTCATCATTTTCCGCCGCGCGTGGTGTTCCCGCGCCGCTATTGGGTCTTTTGACCCAGCGCCAGTCCCGTGAGTATTGAGACCAAAAAGGAGTTTAAAAACAGGAATTCCTGCTAAAACTAGTGCCGCGTCCAGTAAATAACGAATCAGTTTGGCGAGGCATATTTTTTGCTCAATTAGGCATGAGGAGGGCTATCCCGAAAGCGTTCGGGATTATCCGACGAATAACGAAATTGAGCGCAAAATAGGTCTGTATAATGATACGTTATTTACTGGACGCGGCACTAGCTAATCTTGACTACTCGTTTGGTTTTGCCGCCCCCATGAATTGGCACTAGTGGCAGGGGCACGAAGTCTTTGATAGTTTGGTCAGATTATTTTGAGATGAGACTAGGCGCGACGAAGGATTGTAGTGGGCTCTCCATGACTGAGGCGCAACAAAGTATCAGTTCAAAAGAGTCGAACAAACCGTCAAAGACTTCGTGCCCCTGCCGCTAGGTCAAAAGACCCAAGCGCGGCAGAAAGAGAATCTAGCCCAAGGTCGAAATATCCAGTAATCTAGATACGGATAATCACAGGTTTTAAAAATCCCCGAGGTTTAGCCAACCTTCAAAGCCCTATTAACAGTCTTAACAAAAAACGGGTGTATTTCAAATTGTCGCTGTTGCGTATCGTGGAATGGTATTCCGCGCTCCGTAATATCATTCCGGATTACAACAGCGACAATTTGAAATACACCCCAAAAAACTTATTTCCATGAAAAATTTCCAAAACTTCCTTTTTGCACTGCTTTGCACTTTTGCTTTCACTGCTTGCAAAGAAAAAGACTGCGATCCTCCTTTCCCAGAAACTGCACCGAGCTCAGGAGCCATCAATTTCAGCAGTTTGGCGGTCGGCCAAAAAAGCCGATACCTGGGTCTAACGGGCGAAGGCTACTCTGACCATCAGGCGGACAACTACCAATACACAGATGATACGCTTCAACTTGAAATTGTTGGACAAGACCAACAGGGTTTTAAAGTGGAGGAGCGTTTTATTTATACAGGGACAGTATCGCAATGGTTCGAATATGGCAAAGATTCGGTTTTTCAGTATTACATTCAAGTCTCAAACGAAACCTTGTACCTTAGCCCGATCAATACGACTTACTTCGCCTCGCGCATTTTTGATTATTACACCCATGTCGATGGGCTTCCATTGGCAAAAATCAACTCGCCAATGGTTGAAATACAAGGATGGTTGACCAGCCTGAACTATTGCGAATGCTTTCATAGCGGTTATACGGAGAATTATTCCTTATTTGGGATCGCTTACCCTCGGCTAAATGTGCGGGTAAATGATGCGCCTATGGCGTCAGATGGCAATGGACAGACTTTTGTTTTCTCCAAAGAAAACGGGATTGTACGAGCTTCGTCCTACAGTTGGTGGACGCAAAGCGGGATTGGTTGGGATTTGCTTCCTTAAAGATTTGCTGAACCCGTTTTTCCTGGAACATCAAACCGTATCGTTGCCGGCATCAGAAATCCCTTTCACAGAACAAGCGCAAAACCGACGGGTGGAAATAACGGTGATAGGGAAAATATGAGTGGATCGACGAGGGTATTCTGGCCAACCTTCACGCCTTGTCCATTGCTTCAAACTCTACTGACTGAAGACGCTGAATAATCAAATTCACCAATCGTCGAGAGCATTCCGCTTCGTGGGCCTCAAATATTTGAAGTTCTTCCAGAGTAAAATGCCCGATGACCGTGCCGACAAGCAGGTTGCGTAAACGCTGATCGGAGCGTACAGCATTAGTGATCCATTCTAGTTGGGCTGGCTTGGGTAATTGAAATAGAACGTTTTTGCGTCGCTGGATTTCTGTGCCAAATAACTGCACCAACAAGGTGTGTTGCATTTTTAGGATCGGGCGGAGGGTCTCGTTTTGAAATTGCTCATCCGGCTTAGAGGGAAGCGTGGGAAGTTGCAAACTGGGCCTGAGTTGGAGCAATTGTTGTTCGTTGCGCATGGGTAGATTTGTACAATTTTGCCAAGATAACAAATGTATTTTGAATTCGGTTGTTTAAGAATAACTTGTTCCCAGAAGCACTCATTATCAATGGTGCAATTCCTATCTTCGCGCCCATGCTTCTTACCCTTCTACACAAAGAATTTCTACTAGAATTCCGCCAGCGATATGCGCTGAGCGGCATCGTATTATATGTATTCAGCATGGTGTTCGTGGTGTACATCGCAAGCATCAAAGTGAACGCTCAGGTCTGGAACGTGCTATTTTGGCTAATTGTGTTGTTTGCCAGCATCAATGCTGTGGTAAAAAGTTTTGTGCAGGAGAGCGGGTCGCGGCAATTGTATTATTACCAAATTGCCGATCCTTCGATGCTGTTACTGGCGAAGATCATTTATAACACCTTGTTACTCTTGACCTTGAGTACGCTTTCGTTTGGCGCATACAGTCTCGTGGCGGGCAATCCGGTGAAAGATATGCCCTTGTTTTGCCTCACGGTAGCCTTGGGGAGCGTTGGTTTTAGCATTGCGTTCACGTTCATCGCCAGCATAGCGGCCAAGGCCAATAACTCGGCTACGCTCATGGCGATTCTGAGTTTTCCAGTAATTTTGCCCATTTTGCTCACCTTGATTCGACTCTCCCAAATTGCCCTAAGATTGCTACAAGACACTTCATACAAACGCGACATTGTCAACCTTTTGGCCATTGATGTTATTTTATTGACCCTGACTTTTGTGTTGTTCCCGTTCATTTGGAAAGATTAATGAAAGCTGGTTCGTGCGCTAAATCTGGTCTATGGGTAATCTTTCAAAATCCCTGTCTCATTGACCACACTAAATTATAAAGAATTAAACTCATGTGGTGGAAAACCCTCTCCGTTTTATTAGTCCTCTATGTCCTGGCTGTGGGAATGTTCGTGCCACTCAAACCCGGCATCGCCTACGTTAGCCCTGAAACGGTCAAAACTGGCGATACACTCCGGCTCACCGTTCACGGATACAATACTTTTTACACCCGAAGCCGAGCCGAGGACATCCGGGTTTGGCTTCAATTCGACTCTGCAAACGCCGTACTCGGGCAGCAGCTTAAAGTGCAGAGCGATACAACCCTGGAAGCAACTTTTGTGCTCCCGGAGGATTTGCCGCGCTCCAGGCCCTCACTGATGCTTAATGCAATACTTGACCATCCTACCGATGGGGTTTCGCTTTTGCCTTCGGCTGTTGAGGTGTTGCGGGATACGACCGCAAGTTCTAGTGCAAATTGGACACAAAACCCCGTCGCACAGCTCCATATCGTAAAAGACTTCAGTTTTCCGTATCGAAATGTCATTTACGAAAGCATTCGAAATACGTTCTACCACGTGCCCATGTGGTTCGCGTTGATGTTCCTTTTTGCGGCTTCGGTAGGGTATAGCGTCTTGTTTTTACTCGGTAAAAAGTTGGATTATGATCGACATGCATCTTCCCTCGCAGAAGCTGGGTTGCTGTTTGGCATCATGGGTTTAGTAACCGGTATGTTGTGGGCAAACTACACTTGGGGCGCTCCATGGAGCAATGATATCAAGCAGTTAATGACCGCTGTAGTCCTTCTGATTTACCTTGCGTATTTCATCTTGCGCCGTTCTTTCGATGAGCCTGAAAAAGGTGCGCGACTTTCTGCGGTGTACAATATTTTTGCTTTTGCCTCGCTCATTCCTCTGTTGTACATCGTGCCACGCATGTTTGCCAGTCTACACCCCGGATCGACGGGCAACCCCGCTTTTGGTAGCCAGGATTTGGATAATACGATGCGTTTAGTGTTTTATCCAGCTATTTTGGGCTTTACGGGTATTGGGTTTTGGCTGGCGCAATTGCGCACTCGGGCAAAACGGGTGGAGGATCGGTTGCTGGGCCTAGATTGATATTTTAGCATAAAAAGGGTACACATTTTCTTGCCCGGAACCAATTGCTATATTGTGGAGCGAAAACCCAATCAATAACTCGAGTAAACAGGCTAAAACTTGAGTTGTCTTCTTGGCGGGATCTGTCCACATCAAGTGCGCTTTGACAGTGTGCATGCATTTTAAGTACTCAAAACGGCATGCACGTTGCCAAAGCGCACTTGATGTGGACAGATC
>JBBQLD010000096.1:0-12075 GCA_038327555.1 Chitinophagales bacterium | reverse complement strand
TACGTGACCAACCTAAACGATGCCGTAAAAGATACCGTATATGCGGAGTACGAGCTTGATGATATCGTAAAGCGAATCACCACTACAGATGCAGACAAAAAGATTAGGAACAACGCAGGCGGTCACTGGAACCACACGTTTTTCTGGCAAACTATTGCTCCAGGGGGAGGAACTGAGCCTTCAGGTGACTTGGCTGCCGCTATCAATTTGGCTTTTGGTTCGCAGGAAAAATTTAAAGAGCAATTCACCGCAGCAGCAAAAGGTGTTTTTGGTTCAGGCTGGGCTTGGTTGTGTGTGGGCAAAGACAAAAAACTGTTCATTAGCAGTACCCCAAATCAAGACAATCCATTGATGATGAATGTTGCCAAACAGCTTGGCACCCCAATTTTGGGTCTGGATGTATGGGAACACGCCTACTATTTGAAGTACCAAAACAAGCGGCCAGACTATGTAACGGCTTTTTATAACCTCATTAACTGGAAATTGGTCGCTGATCGGTACAATAAAACTATGTTTTAAGGATTGATTCTTTTGTTATCCACACGTTTTAACGCGACCTGTTTTACGGGCTGCAAAACCAGCGGAGCTTCCTCCATTTCCACAGAATCAGAATCGAGGCCGAACCAGTTTTTAGGCGCCGAAACCCAGCCTTTTACAGTCAGGTAAGTAGAGAGAATTAATTGCTCTCCCCATGGGAGTTCATTTTCATTAGACAAGAATTCTTGAATAATGACAAAACGGAAATCCCCGGTAGGATATTTACTATCGGTGGAATGGTATCGGGAGTGAACGGTTAGTTCTTCATTTTCAACGAGTTCTTGCACCACTTTGTGCATGAACACATTCATACGCTGCTGAACCCGGAAACCAAGCCGGAAGTTTACTTTATATACATCATCTGACGCTATTGTATTTACCTCGTACTCCATGGTAAACGGTTCGTCTGTAGTTTCTATGTGAACAAACCAGTAAACATCCGCACGCTTCGGTTGGGTCTGAAGGATGGAATAGAGCACTTTTTCTTCCACCTTATGAGGGTGCTTTGCTCCGGTTAAGAAAACGAGATTGGTGGCATACTTTGGCACATCATCGTCATTGCTCAAAGTGATCAACTGATCCAGATAGTCTTTGATCGTCCGTTCATCAGAATAAAGTTGCCGCACACGTCTGGCCCTCACCCAAAGATACATCGTTCCAAAAAGCAAAGACGCCATCATGACCGTGACATAGCCCCCTTCAAGAAATTTGGAAGCATTCGCAACAAAGAACAAGCCTTCTAACAGTAAGTAAAACACAAGCATCCCCCAGATCCAAAAAGCATTTACACGTTTAATTACCAACCAATTGGAGAGCAAAATAGTGGTGCAGAGCATCGCCAGTACAATCGCAAGGCCATAGGCGTGTTCCATATTGGAACTCCGTTTAAAAAACAATACCACGCCCACACATCCCAGCCATAAGAAAGCATTGACGGCTGGGATGTAAATCTGGCCTTTCATGTTCGTTGGGAATTTCACCGTCATTTTTGGCAAAAAACCTAGTCGTATTGCTTCTGAGGCAAGGGTAAATGAGCCAGAGATCAGGGCCTGACTTGCTATAATTGCCGCCAAAGTTGCGATGATAATACCGGGCCACAAAAACCAGTGCGGCATCATTCCATAAAATGGATTTTCCTCCAAACGTTGTCCCTCATGTTGCAAAAGCCAGGCTGCTTGACCAAGGTAGGTAATTACAAGACAGGTTTTTACAAAAATCCAGCTCACTTGAATATTCTGCCTTCCACAGTGACCAAGATCGGCGTAAAGCGCTTCCGCTCCAGTAGTACAGAGAAATACTGCCCCCAAAATAAACACGCCTTTGGGGTGAGCCATTAAAAGTTGAATGCCATAATGTGGGCTCAATGCACTTAAAACTTCCAGGTCATGGCTGATATTAAACAAGCCTAGAATGGCTAATACACTAAACCAAATGAACATAATTGGGCCAAAACTTCTACCCATGGCCGCTGTTCCAAAGCGTTGAGCAAAGAAAAGTAGCGAGATAATGGCTAACGCAATCCCAATGGTAGGAATGCCAGGGTATTTGGTCTCCAGCCCTTCTATGGCCGAGCAGACTGAGATGGGCGGGGTGATCATCCCGTCAGAGAGCATTGCAGCTCCGCCTAACAGGGCAGGAAACAGCAGCCAGCGTTCGCGACGGCGAACCAAAGTGTACAGGGAAAAAATTCCGCCCTCTCCCTTGTTATCTGCTCGAAGGGTTAAAAGGACATATTTGATGGTTGTCTGCAAGGTAAGTGTCCAGAATACCAATGAAACCCCACCCAAAACGGTAAGGCGGTTTATTATTTCGCCCTCCCCTACTATGGCTTTCATTACATAAAGTGGCGAAGTACCAATGTCTCCAAAAATAATTCCAAGTGTAATGAGAAGCCCCGCCTTACTGAGTGGGTGATGTCCGTGATGGCTCTGTGTGCCCATGTTGTTTTTTCTGGTGAAAACTGAGGCAAACGTAGGCAGATTTTAAGACCCTTTGGATAATTTCTAGCCAAAAGTCCGTTCTACAGTCCAATACAACGCAATCACTGCAATAACCGCAGATACTGGGTTTACTATGTAGCCCCGATACCAGGATTCTTTTGAAAACCACCGACCTAAAAGGAAATACGCCGTCAGGATCACCGCCAATTGGCCCAATTCTACGCCTACATTGAAACTCACCAACGCCGAGAAGTAGGAGGACGATGGCAAGCCCAACTCAGACAATGCGCCCGCAAAACCCATTCCGTGTACTAACCCAAACAGAAACACGATACCCAGACGACTTGGTCTTAATTTGCGTACCAACATATTTTCCATCGCCACAAAAAAGATGGACAGTGCAATGATAGGCT
The DNA here is from genome assembly GCA_038327555.1 of Chitinophagales bacterium. Lineage (GTDB taxonomy): Bacteria > Bacteroidota > Bacteroidia > Chitinophagales > Saprospiraceae > M3007. The sequence goes on along the minus strand of JBBQLD010000096.1, from coordinate 9,185 downwards.
CCACCACAGCAGGCAATGGTTTGATGTAACCATACATGGCCAAACCCAAGGTAATCGAATGTGCCAGCGTAAAAGTTGTAGCCTGCCAGAGGATTGGGCGCAAACGGTCACTCAGGAAAAATATGCTCAATACAAACAGGATATGATCCAAGCCGAGCGGAATAATGTGCTCAAAACCTAGCTTTAGATATACCCAAACCACGTTTTTTTGCGACAATTCGGCAAGTTCATAATTAATCGTATGGGCTTGACTTTCAAAGGTCAGCGCGAAAAAAAAGAGTAAAAGACTCAGCTTCGTCTGCCAAAGCTTGACTGGAAAGCGGAATGCCAGGACGGGTAAAGTGATATTCTTTTTCATAGCTCCATGTAAGGCTTCAAAGCCATGCCTTTGGCAACCAAAGCCTCACCTTCTGCCTGCTGACCATTCGCGATCTTTACCTGCCCAGCCAATACCAAACGTTCTGGCTTTAGAGACTTGGTGCGCAATGCCGTCTCCAGGAGTGGCGCGGCTTCAGCGGCCTTGCCCATTTTGAACATCACCCGCGCCAGTGTTTCACAAGCATCAATGTTCTGTGGGCGGCGTTGTTTTTCTGCTTGGGCATGCTGAAATGCTTTGTCCAATTGATTGGTCTGCAAGTATAAATGCGCTAATTCCATATCGGAATAATGACCCAGGCTCTTGTCTTTTGCCGCCGAGATATTGTCTGAAAGCAGCGCATCAATCGTGATACGGGCGCATACTTCAGCCTTTTCATTTTCGCCATTAAGGCGGTAGAGATCAATCAGTGCCTCAAAAAATGCTGCATCAGCCATGACCACTTTTGCTTTTTCATAATATTCAATGGCTTTTGGGTAGTCCTTTTTGTATCGAGCTATTTTACCCAAACCAGCCAAGGCAAAGGGATATTCAGGGCGTTCAGAAAGCGCAATTTGGTACTGCTCTTCAGCCCTGTCAAGTGCATTGGTATCTTCGTAAAGATGTGCCAATACCATTCTGGCCCAACTTTTATCTTCAGCACCAGGATATCCTGCCGACACTGCCATTTGAATGGCCTCAATAGCACCTGGCAAATCACCATGAATTTCGCGGAGATACGATACCCGAGAATAGGAGCGAATATCCGGCCGAGTACTCACCATTTTATCCGCAGAAACCACCGCTTCGGTGTAATTGCCGAGCTCCACGTTGGCATCGCACAGTAGCCCGTACACAAAGGCGTAATGAGGATTCAATTGTTGCGCCTGATCAGCCAGGATTTTTGCTTCTGAAAATCGGTGCTGGGAGAGAAAAGTCATGGCTTTCAGGCAAATCGCTTCTAAATGGGCTGGATCCATTTTCAACACCAAATCCACCATATCCAGTGCGGCTTTATTGTAGTAAGAAAAATCGCCAGTCACCCGACCTTCTTGCATAAAGGTTTTGGCGAGTTGAAGCATAGTTTTTTTGTCGTTGGGCTTGGCACTCAGTTCTTTTCTAAGTTTTTCATAATTGGCTTTCACGGTTGGCCATTCGGGGTCTTGAGCAAGCGCGCCTGAGCGGTCTTTAAGTTCGGGAAAATCCGATTTGTCTTTGCCATTAAAGAAAATAAAAGCGGCAAAAACGAGGCTGAACACGGTCAGCATAGCATAGAGGATACGGCGAGTGGTTGGTTTCATCTTTTTGAATTTTTAATTTGGGATATCTACGAGCTGGGATTGAGTTTGGATTTCTGTTTGAGAAAAAATTCTGTCGCCCATTGTCTCTTTTCAAAAGATTTTGGCAAACTGCCAGAAGAAGTGTGACATTTGCAAAACAAATCAACCTCCTGCACTTTCAATGCGATTGAAATTTTACTCTTTGTTCGCTGCCCTTACGCTTAATGCCGTGGCAGCTTTTGGCCAACAACCTAACGATACTGAATGGTGCGGCACAAAAGGCACTACGCCTTGGTTCGACTATTATCGCCAAAACCGCGAAACAATCACCGCTGAACGTGGGGATGGGGACACCGCTTGGCTATACGTGCCTGTCACGATCCAGATAACTGGTACGGATGCTGGGAGCGGCTATTATCCACTAGAACAGGCCATACTCTCTGTTTGCCAAATGAACCAGCATTTTGCGCCCACACGCATTCGGTATTACCTGCAACCTGGTGATCCGGTGCGTTACCTCAATAGCACTTACTGGCACGATCACGAATGGGACGGCGGTGCAGATCTCATCGAGAGCAATAAAATTCCAAATCGCCTCAATACTTTTATCGTAGCTGATCCGGCAGGCAACTGCGGATATTCTTGGCTGGATGCTATCGTAATGTCTAAAAACTGCTCTGGGCCAGGAAACAGAACCTGGGCACACGAAGCAGGCCACCACTTTTCACTCCCACACCCTTTTGTTGGCTGGGAAGGTTTTACCTGGGATTATTCACAGCCGGCACCTAGTAATATTAATGGCCATATTGTGGAAAATGCGGATTCTTCCAATAGCTATGTTGCTGGCGACTATTTCCGAGATACGCGTGCTGACTACCTGAATTATCGCTGGTCTTGCCTGGCAAACGGCGAAAGTCAGACCACTCAGCGCGATCCTACCAACGTGTCGTTTCGCTCAGACGGCACCCTGATTATGGGTTATTCTTCTGATCAATGTGGCGCCATTTTTACGCTTGAGCAAACAGCCGCAATGCGTGCTAACCTCCAGGATGAGCATTCCGATTACCTGCAAGTCACGGATCCAGGCTTAGAAATTTCTGACGACGCCGTGGTAGAATTAGCCATGCCAGTTGATTCACAAGCGGTGCAGTACAACAACTTCACCTTGCATTGGAATCCAATACCAAACGCCACTTTTTACACTGTTGAGGTATTCCTTTTTAGCAACCTTGCCCCACGTCTTTTCTATCAAACAATGTATAATACCACCTCTGTAACGGTTAATAAAGGTATTCCAAATAATCGCACGCTCTACTGGCGCGTTCGGGCTTACAATGAATGGGATTTATGCCAACCTTCAAATGTTCAGGAACTTGGCATTTTCAAAACAAAGAATTTTTCAGCAACCAATGACCTGGAATCAACCGTTTTGGCTGAACTTTCTCCAAATCCAGTAGCGACTGGCTTTCCAGCAAAACTGCTCCTGACTTCCGATGAAAATATGGAAGCCGCGCTCACCATCACAGATGCAACTGGCAGACAATGCCAACGTCAAACGGTTAATCTCTCCTTTGGCGAAAACATGATAGAAATCTCTACAGAAGCACTTCAGGCAGGGCTTTATACCCTCAGTATCCAAAATGAAAAGGGTACGATTCTTAAGCGATTGGCGGTGACCAACTAATTTCAGTACTAATTCACAAAAAATAGAGGCCATAGCTATATGCCATGGCCTCTATTTTTTGTGCTGTAATTTGTTTGAGCGAAATAAATTTCGCCCTACGCACCCACGTAATTATGCGGTGTAAGCCGTTTCAGTTCTTCCTTGACCTCCTCCGTTATCTCCAGGCCGTCGATAAATTCGTGCAAATGCTCCCGTGTAATGAGGTATCTTCCACGCGTAAGTGCCTTTAGCGCTTCATACGGCTGCGGATAACCCTCCCGACGAAGGATGACCTGAATCCCTTCGGAAATGACCATCCAGTTGTCTTCAAGATCGTCGTAAAGCTGGCCTTCGTTTAGCGTGAGTTTTGCCAGACCCTTTTGGATTGATTTTAAAGCAATAATCGTGTGCCCCATTGGAACACCGACATTGCGAAGTACCGTAGAATCGGTCAGGTCTCGTTGCAGGCGGCTGATTGGGAGTTTTTCGGCAAGATGCTGCCAAAGGGCGTTGGCTAGTCCAAGATTTCCTTCTGCATTCTCGAAATCAATGGGATTCACTTTGTGTGGCATGGCAGAGGAACCTACTTCGCCTTCTACGGTTTTTTGCCGGAAATATTCCATCGAAACGTAAGTCCACACGTCGCGACAAAAGCCAATGAGAATGGTATTGATCCGTGCAATGGCCTGGCATTGTGCGGCAAAGCAGTCGTAATGCTCAATTTGAGTGGTGTGCTGAGAACGTTCGAGGCCCAGGAATTCGCGCACAAAATCGTCGCCAAATCGCTGCCAATCATAATCTGGGTAAGCAGCATAGTGGGCATTGAAATTGCCTGTTGCGCCGCCAAATTTCGCGCGGTGCGGGATGCTTTGCAGCAGCCCGATTTGCACGTCGAGTCTTTCCACAAAAACTTGAAATTCTTTGCCCAGGAGCGTCGGTGAGGCAGGCTGACCATGGGTGCGTGCAAGCATCGGCACACGCGCCCAATCTTGGGCTACTTGCTCCAAAAGATCCCGAAGTTGCTTTACCATGGGGTAGTACACCTGCTCCAGTGCAGTTTTAAACAGCAAGGGGGTTGCCGTATTATTTACATCTTGCGATGTGAGACCGAAATGGACAAACTCGCGCAATTCGCCAAGCCCATGTGCGTCAAAGCGTTCTTTCAAGAAATATTCAACCGCTTTTACATCGTGGTTGGTGCTGCGTTCAATGGATTTTATTTGCTCCGCATCGCTGTGGCTGAAGTGTTCAAAAATGGCGTTTAGTTCGTCAATTTTGTCTTCTTCAAAACTGGAGAGTTGCGGTAGCCCATACTGGCAAAGCGCGATAAAGTATTGAATTTCAACGAATACACGGTAACGAATTAGCGCGTATTCGCTAAAATAATCGGCGAGTTCACGCGTCTTGTCGGCGTAGCGGCCGTCGATGGGAGAAATGGCAAGTAGAGACATTGATCTGCTAGGTCGGTTGAAAATCGTTTGAACTATGTGGCAATAAATTAGTGCCCGGCAAAATTCGCGTTTTCCTGCCAGCTAATGCAGCGTCCGCCTACCTTTGCGAACTCTTTTTTTTAAACAAACTTTTTGACATGAAAAAATCAACTGTTTTACCCGTCGTAGCCTTCCCGCCTGCCGAGCCTTGGCGGGCAGGAGCGAAGGCGGGCGCCCTGCTCCTCTTCACCATCCTACTCTTCTCTGCTTGTGGCAACGATAAAAAACAAGTAGAAACCCTGACCCAAGCCACCGAAACAGCCCACGACGAAGCCATGAAAGACCTGGCCGATATGAACCGGGTGGCCCGCGAACTAAAAGAAACCATGATTGCAGCCACGATGACCGCTGAACAATCTGCCGTTTACAATGATGTACTCACCAACATGGGCAAAGCAGAAAATAGTATGATGGACTGGATGAAAAACTATACATCTCCTAATGCATTAGCACCCGCAGAAGCCCTGAAATACCTTACTGAGCAAAAAACCTTGATTGAGCAAAACAGGGCCGAGATTAAGGCTGCGTTGGAAGCGGGTAAGCAATTGCAGGGGAAGTAAATATGCCTTTTGATGTGTGAATGTAACTACTAAGCTGAACAAGGTTACTTAACTTTGTTCAGCGTTTAACCACAATACAAAATGTGGGTACTCGGAACATGAACCTTTAAATATGCGCATCCAAACTATTTTACCACTCCTGACCCTTGCAGTATTCCTATCCTGCAACACCGCTCAAAAGGCACAAACCTCGCCTGGCAGCCCAGCATCCACCAATCCCCCAAGTACCAGTAAACCAATCCCCCCCCCCTTCGTCACCTGGGACAAAAAAATGGTAGACTTGGGCAAAGTCAAAAAGGGCGAGAAGCGAACACTTTTCTTCGAACTCACCAACATAAGTGGCCAGGAAATTCAGATTGAGATCGTGGATGCCTGCGAGTGTACGAAAGTAGATTACCCGCGTGGTTCAATTGCCCCTGGCGGCATAGGGCATTTTGGCGTGACGTTCGACAGTACAGAAAAGGATGCTTCCGAAACGATTGGCATTACGATTGTTTTTAAGCAATCGGACGCTGCTGGCAACCCCCGGATTGAATCCGTGGAGTATAAGTATGAATTGGAAAAACAGTAGAATTTTGATCCATATTTGCGGCTTTTGTTCCTAAGTACCGATGAAATAGTTCAAAATCAACTTTGCTATCATGACCACTTTTTACCCCCGGTTTAAATCAGTAGCGGTTTGTTCCCTTGTATTTTGCTTACATTTTGGGGCGTCTACTGTAGCTCAAATCCCGACGATGGCGCCAAAAACCAACACCCGGGCAGTGGTGGTAGGCATTTCTGATTATTTAAATATTGCGAAACTGCAATTTGCACATAAGGATGCCGAAGCTTTTGTGGAGTTCCTGCGTTCGCCTGCCGGCGGGAATATTCCAGCAGAAAATATCAAGTTGTTGACCAATGAAAACGCCACACAGGCCCAGATTGTCAATGCGCTAACTTGGTTGGACGATGAAAGTCTACCAGGCGATCAGGGAATCATTTACTTCTCCGGGCATGGTGATGTGGAAACTAAAATGGCCAAGATGGGCTATCTGTTGGCATACAATGCCACCAAAAGCGCTTACATGTCTGGCGGCGCTATTCCAATCAATTGGCTTCAGGCGGTAATCGCAAACCTTGCAGAGCAAAAACAAGTGAAGGTGTTGCTGATCGCAGATGCTTGTCGCTCAGGAAATCTGGCCGGCGAAGCAACTGGAGGCTCCAGAAATACGGCTTTAGCTATGGCTACTCGATTTGACTATGAGATTAAAATCATGTCTTGTGGGCCAGACGAGGTTTCTTTAGAGGGTACAGATTGGGGCGGAGGCCGAAGCGTTTTTTCCTATTATTTAATAGAGGGTTTGAAGGGACTCGCCGACGGAAGTTCGGACGGGATGGTGGATGGGAAGGTTACTTTGCGCGAAATCGGGCGATTTTTGCAAGATAGTGTAGAGCGGGCCACACAATCCATTCGCTTACAAAGTCCAATGATCTGTTGCAACGGAAAAGCACAGGTCGCAAAAGTTGACGCTGCTACCCTTGCTGCATTGCGGCAAAAAAACAATCCGCCAAAAATCGAACCTGTAGTTGCTACAACTAGTAAAAATCCTCCAAGCGGCCGTCAGGATACCGACTCTGTCACGATGGAGCAATACCGGGCCTTTGAAGATGCCTTACGCGCAGGGCATTTACTTTTCCCGGAAAAAGATGCCGCATACTCCATTTATCAGCAAATTAAAGACCGACCAGCGATTCGGGTGTACCGAAACTCCATGCGCAACGATCTCGCCGCAGCCCTCCAAGAAGAAGCGCAAAAAGCCATCAACGATTACCTTTCTGCCGATCCACGGGAAATTCGGAGGCGTTGGGCCTTGGATGACAAACGCTACAAACTTTACCCGCAGTACCTCGAAAAAGCTGCTGAGTTGTTGGGGGCTACGCATTTTTCCTATGGTCAGTTAAAGGCTCGGGAGTTTTATTTTTCCGGGCTTAATCTTCGACTTCAAGGAGAGCGACCTGACAATGCCGCAATCAAAGATTCCTTATTCCGGGCAGCAAAAGTGCTTCAGGAAAAAACGCTGGAGCTGGATTCTACTGCGGCTTATGCATACAATGAATTGGGCTTGTTGGCTCGAAGGTTTCAGCAGTACGAACAATCTGTCGGGTATTTTAACCGAGCCTTGCTGTTTTCACCGACATGGGTATTGCCGTGGGCCAATATTTGTATGAGCTATAATGATTTGGATCAAACGGAGCTTGCGGAAAAGAGTGGATTGAAAGCCCTTAGTCTGGATAGCACATTGGCGTGGGCACATTTCAATCTTGGGTATACTTATTTGACAAAACAGGATGAAGCCGAAGCAACCCAGCATTTCCAAAAAACAATTTTATATGACCCAGATTATATCAATGCATACTTTAATCTAGGCAACGTATACTACAATACTGGAGATTTTGTACAAGCAGAGGAGATGTGGGAGAAGTATCGGAAACGCAACCCCATAGACCCTGCTGTTTATAATAGTTTGGGTGAGGTATGTGCGAAGCTGGGAAAAAGAAAAGAGGCCGAAAGCTATTTCCTTAAAGCGATTGAATTAGACCCAACATTTGGAAATCCATATATTGGCCTTAGTACACTTTATTTGTATGAAAACAAATACGAGCTTTCCAAAAACTGGTTCGAGCAATTCTCAAAACTGCGGCCAGATGACCCAGATGGGCATTATTATTTAGCCCTTCGAAATTGCCAGGACTATCCAGTTGCATTGCGACATCTGGAAACTGCTTTTAAAAAGGGCTTCAAGGACTACAATCGCATGAAAAATGAGGCGCTGCTTGCCCCACTCCGAAGCAAAACGGAATATACAAAATTGGTCAAAAAGTATTTTCCGGATAAGGTATAAAAGGTTCGCCTAGGACATCCTAATTCCAGCCTCGTCCGGCTTTTTCCGCCAAACGCCTAAAGCCTAGTCGCATCCAGAATGCAGCATGCATCATGCGTACCAAATTGTCTGGTTTCCGCTGCTGCGCCAAAGTAGCGTAGGTCTGCGCTGCGGCATAGTTCCAGCCTGATTCTTCCAAGGCAATCGCTGCAATAAGCGAATGTAGTGCTGGACTTTGAGTAGTTTGAGACAATTCAGTGCTAGCCGCTTCTTTTAAGATGGTTTTTAATTCTTCCTCGCTGCCGATACTGAGTTCCAGTTCATTTGAAACCATTGGTTCGCCGCCTGAAACGGAAACTTTCCAAGTATACAATTGATCCGAAGCAAGGTTCAATACCTTAAGATCAAGGACGGTGGAGGTATCTTTTACGGAGACACTATGTACCGTTTTATTATTTTCATTTAGAATTTCCAGTTGATAAGGCGCGGAGGTTTTCGGTCTGGACCAGGAAAACGTCGTATTCATTGCACTTACTTTTCCTTTAGGTAGAATGAGTTGTATAGAGGAGCCTTTTCCGCCCCAACCGTCACTACCCTTCTTCGGATCGGATATGGCGTTCCCCCAGCCGTCACTACCCTTCTTCGGATCGGATATTGCATTCCCCCAGCCATCACTGCCCTTCTTCGGATCGGATATAGCGTTCCCCCAGCCATCGCCCCCCTTCTTCGGATTGGAAATGGCATTACTCCATCCAGCCCCCTGACTTTTAGCCACAGCTACCATTTGGACTGCAGCAATCAATTTTTCGCCAAAATAATAGTCTGCATCCAGGGCTCTCGAGCCCGTTTTAGCGACACAAATGCTCGGAAGTTCAACAGTTTGTGCCCCTTTTACGGTTTTGAATTGTCCACCACAGTACACGGTGGCCGTAGCGCCTTCTCCAAGTTTGATTTGGCTTGTAGTTTGGGCTAC
>JBBQLD010000095.1:0-12116 GCA_038327555.1 Chitinophagales bacterium | reverse complement strand
CGAAGACCTCGCCAACCTGGGCGTTGGGACTTACACCGTCACCGTCACCCTCGGCACCTGCCTGTCTTCCAGCAGTTTTTCGGTGGCAAACAATGCCCTGCTGCCCAATCTTGCCAGTGCTGGAACCTCCGCCAATTGCGGACTAAACAACGGCTCCGCTGATCTGAACGTTACGGGCGGAACTGGCCCCTTTAGCTACCTGTGGTCTAATGCTGCAACGACAGAAGACCTCGCTGGCCTCATTCCAGGCACTTATTCCGTCACCGTGACGGGCTCAAACGGTTGCTCGGGTATCAGCACGGCCAATGTTTTGAACAACAACATCGCGCTAAGTCTAAACGCCAGCCCTCTCGGGAACAGCTCCTGCACCCTCGCCAACGGTTCCATCGACATGAGCGTGAATCCTGCCGGAATCTACACCTATCTTTGGTCAAACGCAGGCACCAACGAGGACCTTTCAAGCCTCAATGCTGGTTCCTACACCATTACCGTTTCCCTGGGTACCTGCCAGTCGTCCAGCACTTTTGTCGTCGTTGACAATACCGTTACGCCTGCTGTGACCTCCAATATTACCGCCGCCGTATGCAGCCTCAACAACGGCGCAATCGACCTCAGCGTAAGCGGCCCTGCTGGCGCATTCACTTACCTCTGGTCTAATGCGGACACAGGCCAAGACCTCAACAACGTCCTCCCCGGGAACTATACGGTCACCGTAACTGCCGCTAACGGATGCACTACTGTATCCACGCTGAACGTGGCAAACAATGCCTCCAACTTCAGCCTGGCTGCCACACCAGCTCCCCTGACCAATTGCACAACAAACAACGGTGCCATCGACCTCAACGTCACCCCTGCCGGAGCCTTCACTTACCTCTGGTCAAACACTGCGACCACCGAAGACCTCAATGGCTTGCCTCCCGGCACTTACACCGTTTCAGTGACCCAATCGGGGAGCTGCACGGCAACCGCCTCCTATTTTGTCCTGGATCAGACCACTAACCCGCTCAGTGCGCAAAATATCGTTCCAGAACTCTGCGGCCAGGCAAATGGCAGTATTGACCTCAATGTTAGCGGCGGAACGGGGCCCTTCACCTACTTCTGGGCCAGCGGACAGAGCAGTCAGGACTTGACCAATATCATTGCCGGGGCATACGCCGTGACCGTGACCGATGCCAACAGTTGTACCGTAATCGCCAATGCCGTTGTGCCCGGTAACACCATTTCTTTTGCACTTTCTGGTACTCCGAGTGCCAATAGTTCCTGTTTGCAGAACAACGGCGCCATAGACTTGGCGGTCAATCCACCGGGTGGCGTAACGTACCTGTGGTCGAATCAGGCCCTCTCCGAAGACCTCAGCGGATTGGGTGCCGGAACCTACACCGTGACCGTCAGCGCGGGCGGCAACTGTACCAACACGGCCGTATTCACCGTCGCCAGCAATGTGCCTAGCCCGCAGCTTTCTCAAAATATCACCGCTGCGCTTTGTGGCCAGCCCAGTGGCGGCATTGACCTGAGTGTGTCGGGCAGCCCTGCGCCGTATCAATACAATTGGTCAAACGCAGTATTAGTTCAAGACCTGATTAATGTTGTTTCCGGCAGCTACACCGTGACCGTTACCGCTGCCAACGGATGCACCTCGACCCAAAATTTTGTGGTGCCGGAGAATGTGCTGGTTCCAAGCATCGGCAGCGTCTTGACCCAATCCACGTCTTGCTCGGTTAACAACGGGGCGATCGACCTGAGCATCACCCCTGCTGTGGCGCAAGGCTATACTTTCCTCTGGTCAAATACGGCCATAACCGAGGATCTGGCAAACCTCGCTGGAGGCAGCTACACAGTGACGGTCAGCGGTGGTGGTGGCTGCACCAATACCGCCGCCTTCAATGTGGGCAGTAACCTGCCTTTACCTGCTATTTCAGAAAACATCGCGGCTGCGGCTTGTGGACAGGCCAGCGGCAGCATTGGTCTGAGCATTTCGGGCAGCCCTGCACCTTACAGCTATCTTTGGTCAACGGGTGCTACGGTCGAAGATTTGAGCCAGCTTTTGTCCGGCAATTACGCCGTAACCGTTACGGCTGCAAACGGATGTACTACGGTCGATAATTATACCGTCCAGGAAAACGTCATTGCCCCTGTGGTAAACGGCTTGTCCAGCCCGGCCAATTCCTGTTTCGCTTTCAACGGGGCCATTGACCTGACGGTGAGCTTCGCAACCGCTTATACCCTGTTATGGTCGAACGGCAGTGTTGCCGAAGACCTTTCGAACCTCGCAGCAGGCAGCTACACCGTCACTGTGAACGGTGGCGGGGCCTGCACCCAAACCGCCAGTTTTTCCATCGTCGACCAAACCACACAGCCCCAGACCAGCATCAGTGCCAGCACCACCGCTTTGGATTGCAACACGGCCACGAGCAGCCTCAGCGGTACGGTGACCGGAACGACGAACCCAACAACGCTCCAGTGGTTAAACAACGGCAGTGTTTTGGGCAACAACAATACCCTCCTCGTGAATGCCCCCGGCCTGTACAGTTTTGTGGTTATCGACAACGTGACGGCTTGTGCGGACACCAGCAGCATTTCCATCAGTCAAAGCCTCAATCCGCCAGCCTTATCGGTGGCTTCACCCGGTTTGTTGACCTGTAGCACTTCCGCCCAAACCCTCACCGGCAGCTCGCCAGTTTCGGGGGTTCAATTGTCTTGGGCGAGCATTGTCGGCACGGATACCACGTTTCTGGGCAATGGCTCAACGCTGTCGGTCTCTGCTCCAGGTACTTATTTCTTGTTGGGATCCAACCCGGCCAACAATTGCGCCAATGGAGTTGCGGTGACGGTCAATGCCGATCAGGCACCGCCAACGGCCAATGCAGGGGTTCCATTTACCCTGGATTGTGCGGGCGAAACAGCCGCCCTGAACGGCAGCGGATCGGGTGGGCCGAACCTGGCCTATCAATGGACGAGTCAGGACGGCCATTTTGTGTCTGGGGCCAATACGGCCAGCCCGTTGATCGACGAGCCTGGAACCTATCAGTTGCTGCTGACCAATCCGGCCAACGGCTGTACCGATACAGATCTGGTGACCATTGAGCCGGAAGTTCCGGTCGCTTTTGCTTGGGTGCAGCAGCCCTCCTGCCTTGATCCGCTGGGCAAGCTGCGCATTGATTCGGTGGCTGGACTCTCGGCCCCTATTTTGTACAGCCTGAACCAGGGAACGCCCACGGCACAAAATCAGTTTTTAAACTTGAGCCCTGGGACTTACACCGTGGATGCATTGGGCGGAAACGGCTGTTCGGCTTCGACAGTGGTCGTTTTGGACGCGCCGCAGCAGCTGGAGATTGGCCTGCTTCCTACCGCTACCATAAACCTGGGCTACAGTTACCTCATTGAAACGACCTTGAATATCCCGGATGCTGACATCGCGTCCATTCAATGGACCCCTTCAAGCGGTCTGGCTTGCGATATTTGTTTGAACACACTCGCCACCCCGTTCAGCACCACACAGTACAGGCTTTTGGTGGTGTCGAATGCTGGCTGTGAGGCCCGTGGCAACCTGCTCCTGACGGTGGACGAGACCCGCAAGGTATATGGTCCAAACATCTTCTCCCCGGACGATGATGGCACAAACGATAGGTTCACCATTTTTGCTGACCCCCTGACGGTGGTCAAAATCAAGTCCTTACAGGTGTATTCCCGCTGGGGAGAGGCCGTGTACGAGCGCAGAGATTTTGCACCGGGCGATACCAATATTGGTTGGGACGGTACCTTTAAAGGGCAAAAGCTGAACCCGGCCGTGTTTGTCTGGCAAGCCGTCGTGGAGTTCGTGGATGGACGGGAAGTGTTTTTTAAGGGAGATGTGATGTTGCAGCGGTAGGGCTGATTTTGAAGACTTTGCGGAGCGCGTATGCACTGGTGAACTGGTGCATACGCGCTTTTTGGTTTTAGAGCATATTGGGGCGGTGGAAGTAAAAAAAGGATAATATCTTGAGCCGGATTTTGTTGAAAATTGAGATTCCCGTACATAGGGTTTTACGATAAGGAACGCGACAAGCTATTCTTAACATGCATATAATATTAAGGACATTTATTGGATACACGCTTGAAAGATTTTTGTGAAAAATTTCACTCATGCCATTCCAACTCATTTCTCACACCCCTGAAGCCTTGCTGGAGGCTTTTCAAGTCGCCGTGAGGCCCTTGCTCTATCCCAGCGAAACCGATGCGGCCGTCGAAGTCCAAATATTGGGCGTCGATGCAGTAGGCGAAGCCTTCTCGCAGCAGGACATTGAACGCCTTTTCTACGGTGCTGAAGATCAATTCCCCAGCGCAAGCGTAGAATGGGCCGAAGCCAATCGACTGGAAAGCAACGGTACGCAGCGGTTTTTTCGCGACCTACCTGATGTGATTACCACCTATCCCAATAATGAGTATCAGGTGCAAGAGCAGTACCATCGCGACCACGCCCCGCACTGGCGTGTTCTCCGGGATCTGTTTTTCGATAATCTGGTACAACAACGCTGGTTTCGTGCAGACTTGCCTTCACCCGATAGTGCGCGCGCGGATATTTATCTGGTAGGCCGTCATCTTCAAATTGAAGTGGACACGGAAACCAATGAAACGAGGATGCAGCCCCTGGATTGGGTGGTGTTGAAAACGTTTGTTATTGAGACTTGAGGCATTAAGGAACTACACCTGTCTTCTTTGCAAAACATCAACATATTAGAAGATTGGATGCGGATGTTTTGCAAAGCGGGTAGATGTAGTTCCTGTTTACTCCGGGCCATTCGCCAAATCCGCCTTTCACTTACTCCCCTGCGTAAAAAAAACCATTAATTCAGGGGTGTCGCCCAGCGAAGTATCCACCCTTGAAGCTCCAAATTTAGGCTGTAAAAATTTCAGGTCAATTCCCTGACTGTCTATTTTTTCGGGCAAAAAAGCCATTGGTTCAACGCGTAGCTTTTCTTAAATTACCACGCGTTCTTTCCATACCACCCGCTCCCGCCACAAGATTTTTTCCTGCCAACCGGTGTCGGTTCGTATCAGAATTTCCTGCACAATTTTCTCTTGAACGGTTTCTTTTTTCAAAAGCCAAACCGCTACAACCCCAAGCAATACCGCTGCTACAGCATGCCATACGGTCAGGTGTGCCGATATGGCTTTTCCGAGGAATGTTGGCCTAGTGGCAGGGGCACGAAGTCTTTGAAGGTTTGTTCGACTCTTTTGAGCTGATACTTTGTTGCGCCTCAGTCATGGAGAGCCCGCTACAATCCTTCGCCGCGCCTAGTCTCATCTCAAAATAATCTGACCAAACTATCAAAGACTTCGTGCCCCTGCCACTAGTGGCAGGGGCACGAAGTCTTTGACGGTTTGTTCGACTCTTTTGAACTGATACTTTGTTGCGAGCGGCGGATGGAGTACCAAATGCCAGAAACCGGAGGGTGGAGTTTTTAATTCAGGAATGAGCAGGGTAAAGCCCTTTGCGGTGTATGCGCTAATAGCTCGTATATTTATACGCGCTAAGCTTCGATTATGTTCCTTTACGCTAAGATTGCATTTGAAACTTGAATCTGCGACACAAATAAAAACAACCTAACATGAAGATCCAACACGCGTGGCTACGCCTGACAACCTGCTTCATCGCCGCTATTACCCTCCAGTCCAAACTCCAACCAAGCAGCACCCGGGCATCCAACCCATGTTGGAAAGCAAGCTTCCTTTATCGAATACACTCTTGGAGCCTGCTGGAGACTGGTCTGTTCCGCCGAGCCACCGCGCTGCGCTTCGGGAATCCTGCGAAAATGCTCTTGGGACTCCTGCTTTTCGCGGGATCCACCCAGCAGGTTTCTGCCCAATGGGACATTCCGCTTCCGCAAATCAACACGGCGGAATTCCCCATCACCGATACCATTTACATGAGTCCCACGGGAAACGACGCCGCCCCTGGGAGCCTGACGGAACCAGTGGGCAGCTTTATAAAAGCCCTGCAACTGCTTCCATTCGGCACCGTGGGCATACAGAACGGCAATCGGTATGGACTGATTCGCCTGCTTCCCGGAGATTACTACGCGCCTGCCGGCATGCAACAGAATGAAAGCCAGTGGAAACAGGGCAATACCTTTAAGAATGTCAGTGTGGAAGGCATGGGCGAGGTCAATATCCACGCCGACCCGGATCTCGCGGGCGTTGGCCACGGACTCCGACTGGTCGGGAGTCATTTTTTTGTCCGAAACCTCCGGATCCATCTCCCTACCGGCGTGGGTTTGCTGATCAATCGGGCCACCCCCAATCCAGACGATCCGGGGCCCGAGCATATCCTGATCGATGGTGTGACGGTGGACAGCACCGGAAGCCATGGGGTGCTAATCTACAATGCCCAGTATGTACAGGTCAAAAACACCCGGGTGCTGCGCAGCTCGCGTCTGCATTTTGAGACCCTGCCAAGCAGTTTTTGCTCCTCCTGGCCTAGCGGACTGAAATTTTTATTTTCGGAATACATCACGGTGCAGAATTGTGAAGTGGCCTATACCCGCGGAGAGGGGCTGAATTTTCACAATTGTCAGTACGGACTCGCGGAACACAACCGCATCCACGACAACCAGACCAATATCTACAACGACAATTCTGCCCGGCTAATCATCCGGCAGAATTACGTGTACAATACCCCGGGCGCGATGGTGTATGCCTATCCGTGTCCAGACAAGGTGGGGCAGGAAACGCTGGCGGGCGTGGGCATGTTGATGGGCAATGAGGGCGCCTGTGCGGATGCCTCGCATAGTCCTTCGTTTCAGTTTTGCAGCTACGTGGAATGCAACGGCTTATTCCTCACGCCTTACCGGATTCCAACGATCGACAGTATCTGGGTGTACAACAACATCTTCCATCACACCGGAGGCGCGATCCATTTATGGGAAGGCAGTAGCTCGACCCTTAATCCCAACTGCATCCGAAATGTGTTTGTGTTCAACAACGATTTCTGGGGACTGACGGGTACGCCCGGCACTACAGGCGCACAGGTTAGTCTGTTCTTTCCTTCTTATAATTTCTTCCTCAACAGTTACGGGCAGGTGCTAAATCTTCAGGTATATGGCAATCTGTTTTCGTATGACAAGGCCGATTTCCCTTTTGTCAAACCCATCCGAATCGCCACCAATACGATCGGCTTTTTCGACTATCATTTTAGATATAACCGATGGACTTACCCCGATGCCAATCAGGGCAATGAAGATCTGGTGGTGCCGGAATTGATCTATCCTATTGCCCTGGATTCGCTGACCGCATTTACGCCTGGCGGCAATTCGCCCCTGGTGCAGCCCGTGCCCTGGTTCGTTCCCTGGCTGAGCACTGATTTCTGGGGCCATCCCCGCCAAACTGGTTTCACCAATGCTGGCGCGGTGGAGCTGCAGCAAAATACCCGGGTGCCTGAAACGATTTGGGAGGATGGCTTTTCCATACAACCTAACCCGGCCAATGATTTTACAGTGCTGAAATTACCGTATTTGCCCCATGAGAGCATTGTGGTAAAGCTGCTTGATTTGACTGGAAAAGTGCTTTTTAACAGGCGATTGGAACATGTGGATGAGTTTTCGATTCCTTGTGCGCAATTTCCGAAGGGGTGCTATATGGTTCAGATCCAAGCTTCCAAAGGGATGACCGTAAAGCGGCTAGTGGTTCAGCACTTACCATAGTACGGAGCGATAAAACCGGAGAAAAAAAGCGCCACACAGAACAAGGCGGAGGCAGAAGCGGCTTTGGAAGCGCATTAGGCTGGTATTTCAAAAGATGTTCTGAAACATACAAACACCCTAATCATGAACTTTGAAGAAATAATACATTACAGACGCTCTATAAGACATTACAAGGACATTCCGATCGATTCAGAAAAGGTGAAACATTGCTTAGAGCTGGCAGCATTAGCCCCTAATAGTTCTAATATGCAACTTTGGGCTTTTTATCACATTACGAATCCTGAAATTTTGAAAAAGCTCTCTGTCGCCTGTTTGAGCCAACAAGCGGCTACTACCGCCCAACAAATGATTGTTTTTGTAACAAGACAGGATTTATATCGAAAAAGAGCAAAAAAAATGATTGAGCTGGAAACCGAAAATATTCTAAAAAACAGTCCAAAAGAGAAACAAGAAAAAAGGATCAAACAATGGAAATTATACTACGGAATGGTAATGCCGTTTTTATATTCCCGCTTTTTAGGGATTCTAGGTTTTATGCGAAAAGTTCTGGTTAACCTTATCGGACTTTTCAGGTCAATCACCTATCAGGTATCCGAATGCGATATGAGGGTAGTAGTTCATAAATCCTGCGCTTTGGCAGCGCAAACCTTTATGCTGGCAATGGCTAATGAAGGGTATGACACTTGTCCGATGGAAGGCCTTGACAGCAAAAAAGTGAAACGTATTCTAAAATTACCTTTTGGAGCGGAAATTAATATGATTGTTTCTTGCGGAATTCGAGCAGACAGCGGAGTGTGGGGAGAAAGAATGAGAATTCCTTTTGACGAAATTTATGAAAAGATTTGAAAAGATTAACTCTCCGCTCGACTCTGCCAAATGATCCAAGCGTTCCGCTTTCATCAGCGCCTCGAAGGTCATCCGTAAAATTTCCTTGAAACTATCTTCCTGGCTTGCAACTTCTGGAATCCGCCAGGTATTTATTGGCCGGAATAGTACAATAATGTACTTTTGAAACTTAAAATCAGGTTTCAAGCGTATTTGTACCTGCTAACATTCCATTATGGCGCCCATTCGAGTAGTTGTAGTAGAAGATGATCCCGAAATCCGCTCGGCCATGACCGAACTGTTACCGACCGCCGGTGGCATCGTGTGTGTGCACGCCTACGAAAGAGCGGAAGACTTCCTCAAAGTGTTTGAAAAGCTGATGGTCGACGTGGTGCTCATGGACATCACGCTGCCCGGCGGCATGGACGGCATACAGGCCGTGCGGCAAGCCAAGCCCAAACGACCCGAAGTGCAATTTTTGATGTGTACCTCCCACAACGACGCAGAGCGTACTTTCGATTCACTTTGCGCAGGCGCTACCGGCTATATCCTGAAAACAGCCCGGCCCGACCAAATCGCCCAGGCTGTGAAAGACGTTCATGCCGGCGGCTCGCCCATGTCGCCGGAAATCGCCCGTTTGGTGGTACTTTCTTTTCCTAAGAAAAACCAAAACCACGACCTGCTGGAAACCCTCACCACCCGCGAGCAGGAAATCATACACGCTTTGGCCAAAGGCTATACCTATCAGGAAATTGCGGACAGCCTTTTTATCAGTATTGAAACGGTGCGCACTTACCTGCGCAATATTTATGAGAAATTACAGGTGCACTCCAAGGTGGAAGCGCTAAACAAAGTATTTCCAAAGTGAGGCACGTCAACAATTCAACTGCGTTATGAAAACACTACCCGTATTTTTTGCCCTGCGTTTTATCCTACTGTCGGTTACGGTGGCCACCGCGAGTCTTTCCCTGCAAGCACAGGCATCCCTGCTGCCCACATTGGACTCCCTGGAGCGTCGCCTGCAAACCGTGACCGACCTGGAAGAAAAAACCAAAATCCTCAACTCCCTCTCCTTTCAGTACATAGATATAGATGCCGGAAAAACCCTTGAATACGGCCAAATGGCATTGGCGCTGGCCAAGGAACACGGCTTTACAAAGGAGATCGGCAGGGCCTGTAATAATATTGCCAACCACTATGTCTACCTTTCTGATGTTGATCAGGCTATACGCTATTATGAACAAGGCCTTGAGTACTTCCAACAGGCCGGAGATGAAAAGTGGGTGGCCAATATCTTGGGCAATCTGGGCAGTGCGTACTATGACACAGGCAATTATGCCCTCGCCCTCGATTACCAACTGCGCGCACTCCGGATTTTTGAAAAATTGAACAACCGGCTGGGTATGAGCAACACCATGTTGGGTATTGGCAGTATTTACATGATGCAACACCAGTACGACAAGGCTATTCATTACGATACCATCGCCCTGAACCTGTATCGGGAATTGGGCATAGAGGATGGTGTCGCTTTAGTGCTGGGCAACTTAGGCAATATTTATTCCGACCAGGGTGAAAATGAGCGGGCAAGGGCTGCTTTTCTGAAAGCCGTCGAAGTATATGAAAAAACTGGCAACCTGAATGGCGTGGCCCGAAACTTGTCCAGTCTCGCCGTGATCTACCATAGCGAAAGGGATTATCAACAGGCGCTGACCCTGCTGAAAAAAGCCCGAGACCTGTCCCTCAAATCTAACAACCTGTTGCAGCTTTGTAATGTCACAGTCAACATGGGGTACAGCTATTATCTCAGTTACAAAAATTTTGACCGCCGGGACAGCATCTTTCAGCTCATACCCGGCGCCCGGAGCACCTTGCTCCACGAAAGCATCCGGTTGTTAAAAGAGGCCGTCGGTATGGCACAACAATCGCAATATCTCGAAGTGATGAGCGGAGAATCCCGGTTGCTGGCGCAGATTTACGAAGAAGTCGGCGACACAACCAATGCCTACGCGTACTTCAAAATCTATACGGCCGCTAAAGACTCCTTGCATTCCACCGAATCCAAAAAAGCGATCGAAAAACTGACCACCGAGCGCGAGGTAGAATTAAAAAACAAACAGATCGAATTAGATCGGCTTGCCGTGGAGAAAAAACGCAACGAGCGCGTCTATTTCATCATCGGGATTGGGCTATTGATACTTACGGTACTCTTTGTCTATCGCAACTTCATCAACCAGAAAAAATCCAACGTCAAACTCGACGGCCTCAACAAACAAATTGCCGAAACCAACTATGAATTGGCCGACAAAAACCTGCACCTTTCCCAAACCCTGTACGATTTGAAGGCCACCCAGGAACAACTCATCGAGGTAGAAAAACAAAAAGAGAACGCCCTCATCCGCAGCCGAATCTCGCAGGACATTCACGACGACATCAGCGCCGGCCTCACCAAAATATCCTGGCTGGCCGAGAGCTTCTTAGCCAAAACCGCTCCGTTAGGCGTGGAGGTGGGCCTGCTGGAAAAGATCAATGCCTATTCCCGCGATACGGTATCCAAAGTGGGCGAAATTATTTGGTCTTCCAACCCCGACCGCGACAACCTCGAAAGCCTGCTGGCCTATATGCGCCACTACATTCAGCACTACATGGAGGATGCTCCCATGCGCTACCGCATTGATTTCCCGGAGCAAACGCCCGATCTTCTGCTGAATCCTGAACTCCGCCGCAACCTTTACCTGGTGATGAAAGAGGCACTGCACAATGCCCGCAAATACAGTGAAGCACAGGAGATCGCCATCGCTTTTGTATTAGACAAACACCATTACCGCCTGACCGTAACTGACAACGGCGTGGGCATGACGCCTGGCAAGGTGCAGGGTAGCGGCAACGGCATGGTCAATATGCAACGGCGCATGGCGGCCGTAGGCGGTCATGCGCAGGTAGAATCCGCCGAGGGACAGGGCGTCCGCATGGTGTTCGAGGGCACACTGGAAGGCTGAATGGCCAACATCCACAGCCCTGCCCACACAAACTACCTACTTTCATGTGATTGCTGCCTGGCGCCTGCGCCCCCCATCTTTGTGTCATCAAACAGACAATAGGGGCAGCCGAAAACCCCAACATAGCAGGCACACACCATCAAATAAAAAAAGGACATGAAAAAACTGAGCAAAGGCCAAACGGCCAGCATCAATGGCGGGGGGGTTAAACTCAACTAAACACCCGCCCACACAGGGGCAGGCGAAAACCTGTAACAAAGTAGGCACTTCACATTCAAAAATAACAAGTCATGAAAAAACTGAGCAAAGGCCAAACGGCAACCGTCAACGGCGGTAGACTCAAATTTAACTAATTGTCATTCAATCACCCTCAGGCGAAGCCGAAAACCTGTAACAACCTAGGCGCTTCACATTCAACAACAACAAGTCATGAAAAAACTGAGCAAAGGCCAAACGGCCAGCATCAATGGCGGGGGAAAATTCTTGAACTAATGAACCCTCACCAACCAAAACAGGCGCAGCCGAAAACCTGTAACAACCTAGGCGCTTCACATTCAACAACAACAAGTCATGAAAAAACTGAGCAAAGGCCAAACGGCCAGCATCAATGGCGGGG
>JBBQLD010000094.1:0-12309 GCA_038327555.1 Chitinophagales bacterium | reverse complement strand
TCGTCATTTGTCGTCATTGGGTCATTGTCGAAATGACGATTAATGACCCCAATGACGATCAATGACGTTTAATGACGACCAATGTCCTAGTTAGCATAGTCACTCAAAAACTTCAATCTCATCAACTGTATCTCTTCCCAGGTGATCTCATCGTCTTTCAAAGCTGCGAAAGCGTCGTCGATGGAATCTGTTTGGGCTTCCTTGAAATATTCAATCACGGTATCGCGCACATATTCGTCCACCACTTTGTTGAGGTAATAATCGAGGCGGAGTTTGGTGCCGGATTGAACTATACCATCTAGTTCATCCAAAAGATCTGGCATGCTCACATCTGTGGTTTGGGAAATCTCATCCAGGCCAATCTTTCGGTCAATCGCCATAATAATATTCACTTTCGACTTCGATCTGTTTGCCACCGTTTTGATGGTGATGTCCATCGGGCGCTCGATCTCGTTTTCCTCGCAATACTTTTTGATGGCCGTTACGAATGGCTCGCCGTATTTCTGAGCCTTACCCTGAGATACCCCTACGATTTTGGACATGTCCTCCATTGAAATCGGGTAATTCGTGGCCATTTCCTCCAGCGAAGGATCCTGGAAAATAACGTATGGCGGAAGGTCGTGTTTTTTAGAAATTTGACGACGCAGGTCTTTAAGAATGTTCATCAAAGGTTCATCAAGCACTGCGGTGCCGCCCTTTTCATCGTCGATATCGTATTCGCCGTCCTCAAAATCGTGGTTGATCGTAATATAAAGCGTCTGCGGGTCTTTCAAATAATCTCGCCCCGCTTGCGAAACCTTCAAGATACCAAACTGCTCTACTTCTTTGTAGATCAGGTTGTTAATCATCGCGTGACGGAAGATCGAGCTCCAGAAATTTTCGTCCCGATCGTCGCCCACGCCAAAGTTTTCCATCTCCGTGAAACGGAAATCCTTCATTTCTTTTGTTTCGCGTCCCATCACAAAATCCATGATGGTCTTCATCAGGTAGTTTTCGTTAAGGTCGAGAATAGATTGTACCACTGCTACGATTTCGGACTTAACCTCCATCTTCTCCTTTGGATTCTTGCAGTTGTCGCACATTTTCTGGCAGTTTACCTCCTCGAATTCTTCACCAAAATAGTGCAGTAAGAATCGACGTCGGCAAGCCGCTGTTTCGGCGTATGCTACCACTTCCTGCATCAATTGGGCGCCCATTTCGCGCTCTGCCACAGGCTTATCGCGCAGGAATTTTTCGAGACGCAGAATGTCTTTGTAATTGTAGAATGCGATACACTTTCCACCCAATCCATCTCGTCCGGCACGTCCGGTTTCCTGATAATAGTTTTCGATAGATTTCGGCATATCGTAGTGCATCACGAAACGCACGTCGGGTTTGTCGATACCCATACCGAAAGCGATGGTGGCACAAATCACATCGATATCTTCCATCAAGAACTGATCCTGCGTTTTGGCGCGAAGTTTTGGGTCAAGACCTGCGTGATAAGGTGCAGCTTTGATGTCATTAACCATCAGCATTTCAGCGATGTCTTCTGCCGTCTTTCGGTTTTGGACATATATAATGCCCGACTCTCCGGAAAACTCCTCTTTGATGACCTGAATGATCTGTTTGATCGTACTCTCTTTTTTGATCTTCGAGCGAATTTCATAAAAGAGATTGTCGCGGTTAAACGACGATACGAAGGTGCTATCCTCCGTCATATCCAGGTTTTTCAGGATATCCAGTTGCACCTTGGGCGTAGCAGTAGCCGTGAGTGCCATGATGGGCACGTGACTCGCTACCGCATCAAGCATTACACGAATACGGCGGTATTCCGGGCGGAAATCGTGTCCCCATTCAGAGATACAGTGCGCCTCGTCTACGGCTACGAAAGATATGTGGGAGTTTTGGAAGAACTCGATGTTCTCCTCCTTGGTCAAGGTTTCTGGCGCTACGTACAGGATTTTGGTGCGGCCGTCTGTAATATCCTGCTTCACCTTTTTCATTTGTACCTTGGTGAGCGAGGAATTGAGAAAGTGCGCCACCTCATCTTCGTCGGAATAGCCACGAATGCTATCTACCTGATTTTTCATCAGGGCGATAAGTGGACTGATTACGATGGCCGTTCCTGGCAACATCAGGGCAGGCAGTTGATAACAGAGGCTTTTCCCACCACCCGTAGGCATGATGACAAAGGTATCTTTTCCATCGAGCAGGCTTTGGATAATGGCAGCTTGATCTGCTTTAAAAGCGTCAAATCCAAAAAATTTCTGAAGGCTCTCGATTAGCGCGTCGTGGCCAGTTGCAATTGCAGGCATCTTCTTAGTGCGTTGAATAATATCGTATTTTAATCGGGCAAACCCGACTTTTGGCCCTGAAAAAATTAATCCGGAAGGGGGCGTAAATCTTGAGCCAATTGCCCCCTTTCCAAAAAGCCGCCAAAGATATAAAAACCAAAGCCATAAATCCCACAAACTTCCACCTCTTTTTTTTAAATGAAAAGCAAACCTTCAGTTAATAATTTGGCGAGGCCTAAAAAAACAAAGCATTCTCAAAATTAAAATTGGAAAATGGATACAATACTTGCCCGTTACGCCCATCTGCTCACCCATTATTGCCTTCAGGTTCGCCCCGGCGATAAGGTGTTCATCGCCAGTACTTTACTTGCTGAGCCATTGGTACGCGAAGTTTACCGCGAAGCCTATGCTGCCGGGGCCTCGCTAGTAGAGTGCGACCTGGTTTTTCGCGAACGAGACCGATTATTTTTTCAGCATGCATCCGAGGAAGCGCTACGCACCCCACCCACCCTCCAGCAACTCGCTATGGAGACTTTTGACTGCTATCTCAACATTCGCGCACCTTACAACCTCCGGGAAGGCAACGGGGCTAGTGCCGAAAGCGCACAAATGCGTAATGAAGCCCTCGCGCAGCTCAATAAAAACTATTTTGAACGCACGGCAGATCGTCGGCTGCGCAGGAATCTATGCCAATATCCAACAGATGCTTCGGCGCAGGAAGCTGGCATGAGTCTGAGCGAGTATGAGCAGTTTGTCTTTGGCGCCTGCAAACTTTTCAGCGAAGATCCCGAAGCGGCCTGGCTTGGGGTACGCGCCAGCCAGCAAGGCATTGTGGATCATCTGAACCGCTGCGAAACGGTTCGATACTGCGCCGACGGCACCGATATTCAATTTAATACGAAAGGTCGGATCTGGATGAATTCGGATGGGCAGACCAATATGCCGTCGGGAGAAGTGTATACCAGCCCTGTGGAGGACAGTGTGAATGGCGTGGTCCATTTTTCTTACCCTTGCATTTATCAAGGCTCCGAGGTTGAGGGCGTGACTTTGTGGGTTAAAGACGGCTTGATAGCGCGTTGGGAGGCCCGGCGCGGGCAGGAATTTCTGGACTACATTTTCAGTCTACCCGGAACTCGGCGTTTTGGCGAAGCCGCCATTGGCACAAACTACGACATCCAGCGTATCACGAAGAACATCCTGTTCGATGAGAAAATCGGCGGTAGCATCCACATGGCCATTGGACAAAGTTACTTGCAAACGGGCGGCAAAAACGAATCTGCGGTGCACTGGGATATGATTACAGATATGACAAAGGGTGGGGAGATTTGGGCAGATGGGGAGCGGATTTATTTGGATGGGCGGTTTTTGATCTGAGGAATTATTAGTACTTTTGTATAAAATTCAACCCATGGAAGCTGTAGAGATCCTTCAGTTTTTGAGAGATAACAAATCCATGTTTCAACAAAGCATGGGGGTGCAGAATATTGGACTTTTTGGTTTCCACGTAAATGGCATCGCGCGAGCCGATAGCGACATTGACATCTTCGTTGAAATGCCACCGGATTTTTCAAACCTTATGCGTTTGCAACAATATCTTGAAACGCAGCTTGGACATCCGTTGGACAGTATGCCAGCGGGAGTATCCACGAACTACTTGCAACCTGGCAGCAAACATGAATCTGTGGAGCATTGGGATATGATTACAGATATGACCCAGGGCGGGGAGATCTGGGCGGATGGAGCGCGGATCTATTTGAATGGGCGGTTTTTGATCTGAGTAAA
The DNA here is from genome assembly GCA_038327555.1 of Chitinophagales bacterium. GTDB lineage: Bacteria > Bacteroidota > Bacteroidia > Chitinophagales > Saprospiraceae > M3007. Next base: position 8,251 of record JBBQLD010000094.1, on the reverse strand, counting down.
ATCAAGTGCTCAAAAAGCAACCAATGGCAGCGGTTTCAACCAATTGGCGGATTCAGAATCTCTTGCAAAAATCCAAAAAATACCCCCATACCCCATGCTGGGCAGCATAAATTCCGTGCCCTCTACCTGCTCTGACAATACCACCCTTCCTAATGCATCTACGATCATAACTTCTGAAAATCCCTCAGGGCAAAGCAATCTGGATGAAGATGATTTACTCAATAAATTGGGGATCAAATAAATCAGGGGTTTCTCTTCATCTAAGTTTTGAGTGCCGATAGTTGAGGATGTTAACTGGAAAAGAAAAGTGATTTGACAGCCCAGTTGGTCTGTAATGGTCAAATTATAAGGACCCACACCAAGACCCTCCATGATGGAGGTTGAATCTCCGGTACTCCAGTTAAAATGATAAGGTGGCAACCCATTGAACACATTAGGAACCGCTATGCTGCCATCCTGTGCCGTAATACTTGTTGGGTTCTGCAATATGGTGTCAATGGCGACCGGTTCGAACTCGGGTAAAAATATGGTATCCAGATAAACAATACCATGCAAATCAGTAACCGAGACTTCATATTTGCTACTCGGGAGATCCATATTCGAGGTGCCGCTTTCCATCCCATTCCACCATTCGTAATTGTAGGGGCCACAGGTATTCCCATCAAAAAACAAGGTGCCTGAAGCGGGTTTAACACAACTGTATTGCGCTACGGAACCTTGTAAAAAGAGTTTGTTTTCAAATGCACCGATGTCTGGCAGCCCATTTTCAACCCGGCTGCTGTTATTAAGGTCCGTGCTCAATCCGAGTTGGGTAGCAAGTTGAACATCTCCTTTGTTGATACCAGGGGAGCAACCTGAAAGGCGGAAGTTTCCAGCCGCTTTATCTTCAAAGATGGGTGATACACTCCAAAAATTGGATGAGTCGCAGAGCAAGGCATTTCCAAACTGGTACGTCTGGCTACAAGAGTCGGCTAAAAAAACATTGTTTCTCAACTGCACGATGGATAAAGAGTCATAGAACAATTTAAGCGAATCCTGTAAGGGCTGGTCAAAAACACAGGAATTGAAGGTGGCAAAATCTATGTTTCTAAGATGGAACAAATACGGAAGAGTATCGCCGCTATGCCCATTTGGGAAGTGGTTGTCGGAGAATGTACAGTAATTCCAGCTTGCTGTAGATGTGTTATTGGTAACCTGGTGTTTCCTTGCGTCAAAAAAAAGCCCCGTGTTTTCCCGAAAAAGGTTTTGGTTGAAAACCCAGGTCTTGTTATCTGCTGGATAGATACTCCCCGGGTAGGTCTCGAATGATACTAAAGATTTGTAAGTATTGCCTTCAAAAAGGCTGTGCTCTACTGTTGTTTTCTTGTTGTATTCGGTAGTGATTAGATCGAAAAAAAGGCCCCGATCAAGTACGTTGTCGCGGAAAACGCAATTTGAAATGGTTGCTGAAAAATTACTGCGAAATAGTTGTGATTCTTTATTTCCTTCAAATATACAATCTTTTATCTGTTGTTTTGACGGAATCAAGGGATTTCCGCCTAAAAGCAGTACACTTCCCAGGTCGTTTCCAACCCTGTTTGTATTAGTCAAAAAAGTGTCTTGAGCTGCAAAATTAGCCCTGACTCCTCCCAAAGTGAATAGATCTCCTCCTGAATGTATGTTGTTAAGAAACATACAGTTTCTCATTACAGCAGTGTCTCCACCAATGCCAGCCATTACTGTATTGTTTGTCATTAAGCTGTCCCCAACTTCACAATCCTTGAAATGGCTGAATTCTAAAATTACTTTATTTATTTTATTATATGGGCTTATTCCCAGTACAATTGCCGGATTTCCTGGGAAACTTCGGTGCCTTAAAAATGAGCAATGCGAAACAAAAATTGAGTCGGGAGAATCAACTACAACCCACAATCCATGGCCACCCATCCCATCCAGAAACTGGCAATTTTCTACCCGCAAACTGGATTGCCCATTCGGCTGAAAGATAAAAACATGGGTGCCATTGATTGCACGGTTGCGGCGAAATATGCACTGGTTTATCCTGAGCCGATTGATAGTACCTGTTCTACAATAAAAACCACCCCCGGCCTTTCGAGGGCTCAGCCACAAATCATTGGGATCGGTGCTGGTAGCAGCTCCAGCTTCCAGAATGAGGCCCTCCAGGAGTGTTGTTTCATCCATATTACCACTTGAGGTCATCACAGAGTAGGAGTTATCACTGCTGTCTCCTGGCGCCCCGATGTCTCCACTCAAAATGGTAGCGTACACCTCCGGGTTTTGAATATCGGGTGTTGGCCCGGCTCCTGCAAACCCGCCGCGTAGGCGATAGCCGTTTTTCAAAGTAAAAGTAGCGTCTCTGTTGGTTCCGTTGGTCGGTCGGTACGTTCCGGAGGCAATCCGTATTTCTGTCCCATCGGTAGCTTGTGCGAGGGCTGTCTGAAGGTCGGGCATTGCATTGGCCCAATTCAGGCCGCTTCCGGTGCCCTGTGCGTCTGCTTTTACGTAGATTACCTGTTGTGCAAGGCTGCTGGTCGTTATCCAAAGAATTGCGATGGTGGGAATAAGGACTTTTTTCATAAGAAGGGCGGAAATTGGTGGTGTAAAAAGCATGGGGATATGCCCGGTACAAATGTATAGAGCATATCCCCTAGGCTATCGGCTTACAATTTGACAAGGGGCGTCACTTGTGATTGCTGCTGGTTGGTAGTCTTCAAAAGATACATACCGCCGGGCAACTGATCGGTTTGTATACTTGCTTCGGCTTGTCCGATTTCAAGTGCCTTTTGTGCTACTTCCCGTCCATTCACATCCAGCAAGGTGAAAATTGTTTGGACATTGTCCGCTCCTCCAACGGCTTTTACAAGCAGGAAATCTTTGAATGGGTTTGGGTTAGTGGATACGGCCAATGGCTCCGAAAGTATCGTCACTTTACGCTCAATATTCATTGGAATCTTATTCCCGTCAAGGCGGTAAAACCCCTTTTCCATAGTGCCGTTCCAGGTGAGCAGGGCATCTCCTTCTTGTACATCCTTTTGAAGCTCCAGCACCACATCAAACATTTGTGTGCCTTTAGCAAGATCCATTTCTTTGGTCTCTGGCTGTATCCAAAGCGCACGAAGCTCGCCGGCTTCATCCATGATGTTGTAATTATTCTTGCCAAACCCAGGCATATCTCCTGCATCGAGGCCAAAAACGTTTACTTTTTTATTGTCAAAGTGCAAACCTGTTTGCCAGGCAACCACATTTCGCAAGGAATCATTCAGGGCACAGGTCACGCGAATAATGGTGCCTTTTCTTAACATTCGTGGTGCAGCGGCATACGTTTCTTCAGATCGATCTACTGGTGGTGGGGCAAAAGGAATGGCATAACTATTTGAAAAATTGACATCCCCCATTTTAACCCCTACAGCTCCTCCGATTCGCTCCATCGTGGCAGGAGAGTAATCACTAGGATTTGCAGAGAAAAGCAATCTATTGTAACTCCCTAAGTAGCCAGGGTAAGTTGGTGTTGAGGTTGCAAACGGATTGGCAACAAACTGGGCAAACCAAGGTGCATTATATGCAATATGTCCTGTGGGAACAAAACGCCAAGACGGAACTTGAGTGAAATCGGGGATTATGCCAAGAACAAAGGCTGCAACTTCTTCTGCATCTCCTGGGGAGAGAGAGTTAATTCCCTGAGCAGTAATAACACCATTAACGAGTACATCTGCAGCAATATTCGAGTACGGATTTACAAAACGTTGTGTCGGGGTCGCCGCCGCAATTCTAATCTGAACAACATCAAAAGTGGTCACACCATTCATTGGGTTGCTGTTGTAAGACCATGAAAACTGCATAAATCAGTCCCATCATCGTCCATCAAATAGTCACAGACATACCAACCAGCACTGACTCCTACGGGTGGAATGTTTTGTGTTGACGTAACCCGAAGGCATTGATTATAAAATGGGGTACCAGGAATATTCTGTATTGCGCTAACATCAACGTCATCGAATCCATTAAACGGGTCAGGAAGGGCGAGTGGTGCGTAGTTAAGAACTCTACTTATTATTGTAAAAGGTGGCCCTAACGATGGAGGACCAGAAGGTGTTGGCAGACTATTTGTTGGATCGTAATTCTGCGCAGTAACTACGTTAAGGCACAAACAAAATAAAAACAATTGAAAACATATAGTTTTTAAATGGGGGGGGGCAATCACAAATTGTTTCATAAAAATCGATTTTAGTGATAAAAAATTGAGTGCAAACTTATCGAATAGATTTTGAATTTACAAAATATTTAACATAACCAATCCTAAATGTCCAGTTACTTTGGAATCGCCCCCCCCCTTTCCAACAACAAAATTATTTACCCTTAGCTTTTTTTGTTTTATTAGAAACTTTGAAATAACTTTGCATTTCAAAGTAATTTTAAATCTAAAAATCTTAAACATGGAATCCACCCACCCGACTACCGCAAATCATACTCAAAACCCACCTGAACCCTCCTTTTTTCAACGTTTTGGCACCTCACTTAAAGGCGTAGTCATCTTTTTCCTGATGCTCGTGCTGCTCATCCCAACCTCCATGATCGAAAGCCTGATCTATGAGCGGGAGAGCCGACAAAATGAAGCCATCAATGAAGTGAGCAGCAAATGGGGTCTGCGGCAGACTGTTAGCGGCCCGATTCTAGTACTGCCCTACGAGCAAACCCATCGCAGCGCCGACAATAAAGAGGTATATAAAGAAACCAAATACGCCTATTTTCTACCGGATGAACTGCGGATAAACGGCCAGGTAGACCCCGAAAAACGCCATCGCGGTATCTTCGATGTGGTCTTGTACAGTAGTCAACTGACCCTGGAAGGTGCTTTTAGTCAACCCGTTGTGCAGAAGTTGATCCCCGGAGATGCGACGGTGCTTTGGGATAAAGCCACGCTCGTAATGGGCATACCCGATCTGCGTGGCCTCAAAGATCAGGTGAGCCTGCAATGGGACAATAAGCCTTTTGTATTCGATCCAGGCATCCCCGTTTCGGGTCTGGCCGAAAGCGGCATTCATGTGCCTGTTTCGCTCAGTACGGGCGACAAGCATCCCTTCAAAATTGAACTTGCACTGAAAGGCTCAGGAACTTTGCTTTTTACGCCGCTCGGCAAGGTGACAGAAGTCAAAATTATCTCTCCATGGGCAGATCCAAGTTTTACAGGCGCATTTTTGCCCGACTACAAAAAGGTGTCCACTGCCGGATTTGAAGCCAACTGGAAAGTCTTGAATTTGAATCGAAATTACCCGCAAAAATGGATCAGCGAACAAAATATTGGCTTTGGCGACAGTGCTTTTGGGGTTGATTTTCTGTTGCCTGTGGACAACTACCAAAAGTCTACTCGCTCCGTGAAATATGCCATTCTTTTCATTGGACTTACATTTCTCACCATTTTCTTCATCGAAATGGGGCAATCCAGGCGGGTGCACCCCTTCCAGTATGCGCTTATTGGCCTGGCCCTGGTGATTTTTTACACGTTGCTGGTGTCAATTTCAGAGCACGTTCCATTTAATTCAGCCTACTTGATTGCAGCTGCCATGACGATTGGGATGACGGGATTGTACGCTCGATCGCTGTTTCAATCTACCCGAATGGCTTTGTTTGTGAGCGGAACCTTGACCGTGCTTTATGGCTTTTTATTTGTGGTGTTGCAACAACAGGATTACGCGTTGTTGATTGGAAGTTTGGGCCTGTTTGCCATTTTGGCGGTGGTGATGTATGTGTCCAGACGAATTAATTGGCAAGGATGATGTTAGACCATTGGAGGATGAACAGGATGTGCATTTTACAAATTACATCCTGTTCATCCCGTAAATCCTGTCAAAAAAACATCCAATTCTAACCCATTTCGTAACTGGTTATGCCGTTTGACTTTTGCCACTAATTGCACGAATTTGCACAAATTAATACAAACTTGTTATCCAAATCAATGCAATTGGTGGCAAAAAATACTTGGAGGCTAAGTAGTTGCCCCAATTCCTTCCTTTCTTGAACATGAAAAACAAGATTTTCAGCACGGGCCTCCGCGTCGCGCAAAGGGTGATCTTTGCCCGTCAGTTAGATTTTGGAACCACAAGCCGTACTTTTGCCTAATGACCGACAATGCCTTACAACAAACCACCGACCTGATCCGAACCCCCTTTGAGCTGGAATCCGCACCAGCACCAGCCAGTGAAGCCGAGTTGCTCGCCCTGCTTGCGGAGCGCATTGAAGAAATGCTCCTACATCGCCCGGATTATATCATGAGTTTGCTGTACCGACTGGATGTGTTGGAAGAAAAAATCCGCCCGGTTATGCATCCAAGTGCTGCCGAACCACCACACATAGGCCTGGCTCGACTTGTACTTGAACGTCAAAAACAGCGTGCCGAGACCAAACACACCATCAAACCTGAGCCCTTGGAAGGAATGGATGGCTGGGAATGGTAAACAATTCATATTCTTTTTTGTGGTTTTGTTCACGTACTCCCGAAAATTATATTCTGTCAAAATTCTGCCAGTACTTGCGTAAGTTCGTTTTGCGCTAACAACTTTCCTTACTTTTGCAGTCGAATTTTTTACCTAAGATACTGTGTCAAAATAACTTCCCAAGTTCAGGCCAATTATTTTGGCGTTAGCCAATTATCTTTTGAGGCAAATAGCGGGGCTATTTAACGAAAAAGATAGGATGGATGGAGGCAAAAGAATGGCATCAAATTGGGAAGTTATTTTGACACCGTACCTAAACGACACTTTTCCTGCGCAATACCATGCAAAAGCCCAGTACAGTCCGCGAAGATCGCTACCAACACCACGACTATTACGGCGTTGACGAATTACTCACTTCCGAACATTTACTCGCCCGAGATGCTGTGCGTCAATGGGTGAAATCTGAGGTCAGTCCAATCATTGAAGATTACTCCAACCGGGCCGTTTGTCCAACCCATTTATTCAAAGGCCTGGCCGAAATCGGTGCTTTTGGGCCCTCACTGCCTGCTGAATACGGCTGCGGTGGCATGGATGAAATCGCTTATGGCGTAATCATGCAGGAATTGGAGCGTGGAGATTCAGGTGTGCGTTCCATGGCTTCTGTGCAGGGTTCGCTGGTGATGTATCCCATTTACCGTTTTGGTTCTGAAGAGCAACGTCGCCACTACTTGCCTAAGCTGGCAAAAGGGGAGTTTATCGGCTGCTTCGGTTTAACCGAGCCTGATGCGGGGTCTAACCCCAATGGCATGCTGACCAATATTAAAGATGATGGTGATTCCTATATTTTGAATGGTTCAAAAATGTGGATTACTAACTCTCCAGTAGCCGACGTTGCAGTAGTTTGGGCCAAAAACGAAGATGGCAAAATCATCGGTGTGATCGTCGAAAAAGGCATGAAAGGATTTTCAGCGCCTGAGATTCATGGCAAATGGAGCCTCCGCGCCAGCATTACTGGCGAACTCGTATTTGAAGATGTACGTATTCCAAAGAAAAATATATTGCCAGGCGTACAAGGCCTAAAAGGCCCGCTTTCTTGCCTCACTAAAGCCCGCTACGGCATTGCCTGGGGCGCGATTGGTGCTGCGCTGGACTGCTATGATTCTGCCTTGCGCTATTCCCAGGAGCGTATCCAGTTTGGACGCCCTATTGGCGGATTCCAATTGACACAGAAGAAGCTGGCGGAAATGATCACAGAAATCACCAAAGCACAACTACTGGCCTGGCGCCTCGGCACCCTGGCCAATGCAGGCAAACACACCCCCGCTCAGGTGAGTATGGCCAAACGCAATAACGTGATGATGGCCCTGGAGGTCGCCCGCGAAGCCCGTCAGATTCACGGTGGCATGGGGATTACAAATGAGTATCCCATTATGCGCCACATGATGAATCTGGAAACTGTTTTAACTTATGAGGGCACGCATGATATTCACCTGTTAATTACCGGACAGGATATTACGGGGATTGCGGCGTATGAATGAATGTCGAATATCGAACAAGGAATATCGAAGTAGGCGCTGGCTTGGGACTGGTTGTTGTCTCATGCAAGAAGATTCAACGTAAGTGACTGAATAAAGTCGCCTTCGATATTCTTTGTTCGATATTCGACCTTAAAAAAGGCCTCCCGATTGCTCGGAAAGCCTTTTTTTACTGTGACCACGACTGGAGTCGAACCAGCACATCCGTAAGGACACTACCCCCTCAAAGTAGCGCGTCTACCAATTCCGCCACGTGGCCGATTTTTAACATTCCCGGGAAGGGAA